>NZ_JACJTV010000001.1:300000-534550 GCF_014698845.1 Coleofasciculus sp. FACHB-1120
GCGTGCGTTC
This sequence comes from Coleofasciculus sp. FACHB-1120, assembly GCF_014698845.1. Classification (NCBI taxonomy): domain Bacteria; kingdom Bacillati; phylum Cyanobacteriota; class Cyanophyceae; order Coleofasciculales; family Coleofasciculaceae; genus Coleofasciculus; species Coleofasciculus sp. FACHB-1120. Next base: position 300,011 of record NZ_JACJTV010000001.1, read on the forward strand.
AATTATTTGCTCTATTGACAAACCCGATCGGGTTTTAGTCGAGATGCTATTGAGCAATTGGAGACGAGTTTTGCTGTTCAGGAGTGCTGTCTCGGCTCGTTTAGCGAGCGTGATGTCTGTCTGAATGCCAACTAAGTAAAGTAAATCGCCCTTGTCTGAGAACACGGGCGAAATTTTTAATTGGTTCCAAAAAGGTTGACCATCTTTGCGATAGTTTAGCAGCGTGACTTTAACTTCTTTCGCTTGAGCGATCGCATTCCGAATTTTTGCGATCGCTTCTGGATCGGTATCAGCACCTTGCAAAAACCGGCAGTTGTGACCAATCACTTCATCTGGTTGATACCCAGTGATTCGGGTGAAAGCTGGGTTTGCGTAGACAATTGGGCAATCTGGTTGGTGGGGATCGACGATGACAACGCCATCTGAAACTGTTTTCACAGCTTGTGCCAGTTTCAGATTTTCTGCTGCGACTCGATGCAAGGCGTCTTTCGGTTGCTGACGTTTGGTGATATCCATTACTGTGCCAATCGTGCGAACCGCTGTTGCCGTTTCGCTGTAAAGAACTTTGCCTTTTCCCGCTATCCAGCGGACGCCGCCATCAGGGCAGACAATGCGGAATTCAATCTCGTGGTCTGTTTTATTCTCAATAGAGGCAGCGATCGCTCCAGCGACAAGTTCCCGATCTTCAGGATGAACGCAATTCAGGAATGCTTCCTGAGTTCCATCAAAGGTGCCTGGAACTAGACCCAATAGTCTCTCTAAATTATCAGAGCCTGTCGTATCAATGACTTGACCTGTTACCAGATTAAAGTCCACAAGGCTCGTATAAGAAGCTGCTAGCCCTAACTGAAATCGGGCTTCTTTCTCGCAAAGCGCTGCTTCAGTTTGCTGTTGATTGATAATAATTTGTTCAAGATTAGTTAAATTTTTTCGCAGTTGTAGTTGAGCGATCGCTTGCCTTCCTAATGTCGCCAGCGCTTCCTGCTGTTCCCGACTTAAATCTTGCGGCACATCATCAAGCGCAGATAGCACGCCTACCATTACGCCCTCAGGCGTGATTAAGGGCACACCCGCATAAAATCGGATTTTTGGGTCGGATTTCACTAAGGTATGGCTAGCAAACCTTTTATCAGACAGCGTATCTCGAACGAGCATCAACTCGCATTCGCAGATTTCTGGTTGCAGGATTGCATAAGTGCAGAAAGCAACATAGGCGTCAGTGTCTGGCGTGGAAATGCCCAATTTTGACTGGAGCCAATGTTGTTTGCCATCCATGAAGCTGAGCAGCGCCATCTTCGTCTGGCAAATATAGGCTGCCAAACGTGTCAGTTCGTCAAACGCAGCGACAGCTCTTTGAAGATACGCTAGCTCCGGAGGAGCCGCAACGCTGATGCAATTGGGAATAGAGTCTAGTAGGGGACACCATCGCAGAGTATCGAGCGGGATAGCTCCGTTTCCAGGTATTTGTGCGTTCATTTTAAGCGCCCTTTTCTGCGAATGCTGCACTTTTTTAAGCTAGCTGTATAAATGTTTACTCTTATTAAAACCGGATGATGAAGACACTCTTTGAGACTTACCTCTTCTTTGCCTCTATGAGAGGATTTTGTGAAGGCTATATGATGTAAATTTTCCCTTACTTAGTTACTGAACTTAATCTTTTATACTGCATCGCTCAAGTTAGGTTGGTTGATGCAAGTCACAAACTAAAAGAAACAACAGAGCGAAGCCCCCAGACGTCTTTAGGGAAGGAGAGCTTTTTAGGATCTGCAAGCAGAAGTGCGATCGCACTTCTGCTTGCAGTCTGCTAAGTTGCCGTTTTAGCGCAACTTGGCAGAACCTGCTGTATTTAGGATTCCCGTTAAGGAGATATTTCTATCACATACTGATTATTTTTTGATTGAACAAACACCCCACCTGCTTCTTCCAGATAATTTTATATTCAGAAAACAGATGTAACTTCAGTTCTGTGTTTTGTTACAATTATTTAACTGGATTCCCGTAGTTCTTCTATTTACTGAGTAATAATTATCAAGCTATAGTGCGTATAGTAGACGCTTCATTTTAATAAAATTCAATTTTTGTGAAGTGTTTTGGTATAGAAAAATATTAAACAAACATTTATGAATAACTAGCGTTGAAACACTCAACATAAAGTAGAAAAGCTTTAAATTAAAAATAGCTAGGCGGGATAGATGTATCCTACAAAGGAAAGCGATGCTCTCTTACCTACTGGGGCTGACGTTAAAATAATTTGGATTCGGCATTTTAATAGCCTTTGAACCAAATTCAACGATTGTAGATTTTCGTAGACTAAAAATTGGGTAAAGAAGATGTCTTCAACTTTGAGTGATATACCGACCATCCTAGCGGTGGATGATAGTAGCGTTATGCAGACGCTGATCAAACGTGCCCTAGAGAGAGACTACAGAGTTTTGGTGGTAGATAATGCAGTAGATGCTTTATCGGTGATTTACCACCAACCGATTTCAATTTTATTACTGGATGTCTCCATGCCAGGAGTGGATGGCTTAGAACTCTGCCGCACGGTTCGGAGTTTGCCGCAATTTCGAGATTTACCCATCATCATGCTGACAGCGCGAGACGGAGTTTTTGATAAAGTACAAGGGCGACTGGCAGGTGCAACTGAATATTTGACAAAACCCTTTGAGGCTGAGCAACTACGCCAGATTGTTGGCAATTTTATTACTTCAAATTGTTCAACTGAAATTTAATTTCCACTCCCTCAAACTAGAACTGTTAGCGTAGCGAATACTTGTTGGTTAAAATCAGTTGCCAACAGGATGCCATTGGTTCAAATCCCCGACATCTCTCTCGAAGTCGGGGATTTCGCCTTCACGAATCATTTAAGACTGGTACAGTTATCCTATTTCTGGGTTATTTTGCTGATAGCTAATCGCCAAAATAGAGGTTTGCAATTAACCATTAGCCATTCCTACTTTTCCGTCAGCGTAAAAACGCCATCCCAGTTATCAGGAGGTGGTTCTTGGAGAAACAACTGACAGCGTTTCAGGTGCAAAGCAGCCGCTTTGTCGTTTTTATCAATTTCTTCCAGAATGGTGCCAAACTCACCCATCGCGCGAGTAAACTTACGATTTAAGTAATAGTCACGTCCCTTATGGTAAAGATCGATTACCGCTCTCTTTTCATCGGAAATTTTCTCTTCCCGCAGCCCCACCAGTTCATAGATATTAACCGGCGTATTCTTACCTTTGACTCGAATACAGTCAAGCTCTCTTGTCCAAATTAAATCTTTGCAAGGCTGATAAGTGCTTTCGCTAATCACAATATCGCAACCATATTGCTTGCTAGCACCTTCTAAGCGAGATCCCAAATTCACTTCGTCGCCAATTGCGGTGAACTCCATGCGCTTACTGGAGCCAATGTTACCGCTAATTACCGTACCGGAATTAATCCCAATCCCAATCTTAAACGTTGGGAATCCTATGTTTTGGCGACAGGCATTAAATTCTGTCAAACGATGCCGCATTTCGACGGCTGTTTGTACCGACATCCAGGCATGATCCTGCAAGGGTAAGGGAGAACCAAAGACTGCCATAATGGCATCGCCAATATATTTATCGAGGGTGCCTTTGTGTCTAAAAACAGCATCTACCATCGACTCAAAATATTCATTGAGCATCTGCACCACATCTTCTGCATTCATGCTTTCGGTTAAGGTGGTGTAACTGCGAATATCTGAGAACAAGATGGAAACTTCTTTTTTATCGCCCCCTAGTTTGGCGTCACCGCTATTGATTAACTGTTCTGCCAATTCTTGAGTCATGTAGCGGTACATCGTACTCTTGAGGCGCTTCTCTTGAGAGATGTCATCCATCACTACCAGGGCACCGTAGACGTTGTTATTGTCGCTGGCATCCGCAATGGAGTTAATTGACAGGTGAATGCTATGTTGTTGTTCTTCTGTCGAGAGCAAAGTTTGATCGGGGTAGTATTGTTGGCGGCTTTTTTCTTCAGCGGCGTCTATCGCAGCTTTAAACCATTTAGAAAAGTCACCTTCTTTGATGCGGATCAGATCGGCAATTTTTCTACCTTCTATTTGATCTTCATTTTTAAATCCTAAGAGTCGCTTGGCGCTTTCATTCGCTGCAATAATCTGACCGGATTTATCAGTCGAGAGAACTCCATTAGAAAGGCTGCGGAGAATATCACGCTGCATTTGTTCTTGCTGTTTGACCGTCGCAAACAATTTGGCATTTTGCAGCGCTACACCGGCTTGAATATTAAATGCTTCCATGAAAGCTTCATCGCTTTGATTAAAGCTTGCCTTCCAGCATTCAGGGGGTTCGGGCCAAGTTTCCGGATTATAAGAGGGGAATTCTCCCTGCTTTTTCTTATTTACAAGTTGGGTGACACCAATCAACGCTTTATCGGCGTTAAAGATTGGCATACATAATAAGCTACAAGTGCGATAGCCATTTGCCTGATCGACTTGTTTAGACACTTCAGAATCTGGATCGGCATAGAGATCAAAGGAGATATTCAGGGGTTTGCCAGATTCAGCAACTTTACCGACATAACCTTTTCCAACTGGCACTCGCAGTTCTCGCATGGAACCGTCGGAAAGAGGGATTCGTGTCCATAAGTCATGGCGATCGCTATCTAACAGCCACAGAGTGCTACGATCTGCATTCATCAGCTCCTGGGCTTCATGCATGACCCGTTTCAGGGTATCTTCTAAGTCGAGATTGCTCTGGCTTAAGGATCGAGTCGCCTTCATCAAGGCATCAGAAGCCCGCTGTCTCTGCGTTGCCATGTAAAAAGAGCGGGAACTTTCCAGAATCAGGCGAATGGAAGGAGCAAATTCGGCAAATATTATTTCATCTTTTGAAGTAAAGCCATTGAGATCGATTCTTTCCGCTAACGGCTTTCCTGGCTGATTAGGTAAATTTAATTTATTAATTAATTGAACGACTGCAACTAAATTTTCCTCTTCGTTTACCAGAGGTAAAGTCAACATTGTATAGGTGCGATAGCCATTTTCCTGGTCTTTCTTCTTGGCGAACGCAGAGCGGGGATCTTCGTAAAAATCAAAAGGAATATTAATACTTTTCTTATGGGTTGCAACCTCACCTGCAATCCCTTTATCGGCAGGAATCCGCAACTCTAAAGGTCGCCCCTCTGCACCTTCGGCAAGAATTGACCAGAGTTGGTTCTTTTCTTCATCCAGTAAATAGATTGTTGTGCGATCTGCACCAAGTAATTCTCCGGTTTTCAAGGTAATGGCATTCAACATTTCTTGAAGAATGGCATCAAAACCCTGACTATCAGTCAACATTGACAGGGTTTGATTGACTACCTGGAGCTTTTCTTCGACACCTGTGACAACTTCTTTGAAAGTTTCCTTATTCAGTGGGGCAAGAAGTGCCGTAAAACTTCCTTCTTTTGTGGCTAATGCACCACCCGTACCTGTAGGAATACTTGTAGAGGTTTGGGGAATTTGATTCCCCATTTGATTTTCATCGTGAGGAACAACATCAATCACCCTGTCTGTATCGTTCCAAGCATGCTTTTTGGTAGATGAAGGTGTCATAGATTTTTTCAGATGCCTGAAGTTGAGCGAGGTACGAGGCGGTGGAATTATCCTACAAATTTAACAGCCAAACTTTTTGTGCCTGATGAGCAAATGCCATACTACTTACTCAACAGTTTACTCTTTGTTTTGGAGTTGGAGAGAGGGCAGGTTATTTATTTGTTGTCATTGGTCTTGCGTCCATTATGTTTGACTGCGGCTTGAGCTAGCAAGGACTCTGCAAAAGCGATCGCATCTTTAGCAGAGTGTCCCCCGGCTAGCGTTGCTAATTCTTGGCGACGAGTCTGGTGATTGTCAAGCACGCTGACTCGAACCACTGTGCGTTCGGAAGCCTGAAGGATGTAAGATGTCGGATCTTCTTCCCGGAGTCCTTGAATTGCTCTCTCTAAGGGGAGGGTTGGATGAATTGCTTCGGCGTCGGTTGTTGAAACTTCGCCCTTTTTCCCCGCCTTCCGGGCAGAATCTGGCTTTTGGCTTCCTTCAACGACGTGTTTATCGACGCGGAAATGGCGGTCAGCCATTGCGGCGACGAGGGGTTGGTGAGTAACGCAAAGAACTTGGTGTCCCTGAGAAAGTTGGTGGAGTTTCTCTGCGATCGCTTGGGCAACCCGTCCAGACACCCCGACATCAATTTCGTCAAAAATTAGGGTTCCGGCGGCTTCCAGTTGCGAGAAACAAGCTTTCAGCGCCAGCAGAAAGCGGCTCATTTCTCCCCCAGAAGCAGTGGCAGATAGCGGTTGCAGGGGTTCGCCTGGATTGGGACTAAAATAAAAGGCGATCGCGTCGGCACCTGTTGCGGTTGGGGGACAAGGGGTAATTTTGACTTGAAACTGCACCTTTTCCATCGCTAGAGGCTTAAGTTCCTCCACGAGTCTGTTTTCTAGTTCGTTAGCAGCAACGCGGCGCAAAGCTGTCAACTGGTCAGCTTGAGATGTCAAGGTTTCATGACATTGGAAATAGATTTTTTCCAGTTCTTCGAGGGAGTGACCGCTATCGGTGAGGAGAGCAAGTTCCGCTTGGATGCTCTGACTGTAAGCGATCGCTTCCTCTAACGTTGGACCATACTTGCGGCAAATCTGCTTCAGGGTGCGGATGCGCTCTTCCACTTCCCCCAGTCGCTGGGGATCGGCCTCTAAAGAAGCACCGTAAGCATTAATTTGCTGTCCGGCTTCCACCACTTGCGCCAGAGCCGTACTCACCATATCCAGAACGGGTTGCAGCGTGGCATCATACGTCACCATATCAGTCAACGTGGCTTCGGCTTGACCCAATAAGTCTGCACCCGCTGACTCCCCGGCATCATTTTGATAAAGAGCTTGATAAACCTGATAACTCAGCTGTTGTAACTCCACCACATGACTTAAGCGCTGGCGTTCTTGTTCGAGCTGTTCTGGTTCATCCGGTTCGCTCAAATTAGCAGCAGTCAATTCTTGGGCTTGATACTGTAGCAAGTCGAGCCGTTGCAAGCGTTGCTGCTCAGACTGACGGCGTTTGTCTAGGCGATCTCGTGCCTGTTGACACTCAAGATTGGCAGCTTGAACGACTGAGCGTTGCTGTAGCACCGGATCGCCACCATAGACATCCAGCAACTCTCTCTGAAGCGCGGGTGCCACGAGTTGCACGGTTTGACCTTGGGCAGTAATTTCTACTAAGCGATCGCGCAGGCGATCCATCAATTGCCGGTTGACAAGAACGCCATTCACGCGAGAGCGGCTGCGGAGGCTTCCTTGCAGACAGGCAATCTCCCGACAACAAACTACGGCTGTATCATCCAGCAGCTCGATCTCTTGTTCGGAGAGCCACTCGGTCACAACTCGGTCAACCTTGAAGGTGGCTTCCACCAAAGCGCGATCGCTACCTGTGCGAATCGACCATTTGCTGACTTTCCCGCCTAAGGCGGCGTCAATCGCATCCAGGATAATCGACTTTCCCGCGCCGGTTTCGCCGGTCAGAACATTCAACCCAGAGCCAAATTCAAGCTCCAGATGGTCAATCAAGGCAAAGTTTTCAATCCGTAGGGACAGGAGCATGGAGCAAAATTCACCTTGAGGGAAGAGGGCAGGCAGTAGCAACCCAGTGAACAATGGCAAGTGCGAAGCATTTGATGCTGTGCGAGTTATTTAAAACAGGTACTGGGCTACCAAACTTAGTTTAGTGTTTAGTTTTAAGTCCCGAAGCTTTTTCAGGGTAGCGGGAAATTGACCGAACTGGCATTGTGCCCAGCCAGAGCCGGCGTACCTTGTCCTGGCGCTTCCCTCACTTATTGTTACAATACTTAACAGAGTTGCTCTGAGTCGGTTCCCAAGCTTATGAATGTAAAAAGAGTCTCCCCTATGTCACATCGGACAGACGCAAGCGATCGCATTCCGACACCTACAATAGATGCGATGAACAAGGCTGCCCAGATAGCATCCGCCGCGCCAGGAGAGCCGGTGATGGTGGAGTATGAGCTGACGCCGACAGCAGAGCAATATCCAGCAGTCGTGGCTGCCAAAACCGCCTATATCCAAGCAGAAGAACTGCGCTACAACCCCGCCGCCATTACCGAGTACTACCGGAGACATCCATTCCAAGTTTGGGGGCGATTGTTCAACATTCTGGCACCGCTACTCCGCTTTGGTTTGGGTTTGTGGTGGGACAAGCAAACAGGTCGAGTTCCCAAAAACGAGCGAAAACGGGCAATTCAACTGCGAAAAATCATTACTAGACTGGGACCTGCTTATATTAAGGTCGGACAAGCGCTTTCAACCCGACCGGACTTAGTTCCGACGACTTATTTAGACGAACTGAGCCACCTGCAAGACCAGCTGCCACCTTTTCCCAATGAATTAGCTTATCGGTTTATTGAGGAAGAATTAGGCGATCGCCCCGAACAAATTTACGCCGAACTCTCCCCCACCCCCGTAGCCGCTGCCTCCTTGGGACAAGTCTACAAAGGCAAACTCAAGACTGGCGAAACCGTTGCTGTGAAGGTGCAGCGTCCGGGCTTAAGAGAAAACATTGCCCTAGATATCTACATCCTGCGTACCCTTGCTGGATGGGCGCAGAGAAATCTCAAGCAGGTGCGGAGCGACCTCGTCTCCATCATGGATGAATTTGGCACCCGCATCTATGAAGAGATGGACTATACCCAAGAGGGTCACAACGCCGAGCGCTTTGCCTCTCTATACGGTCACTTACCAGATATTTATATCCCCAAGATTTACTGGCAATACACCCAGCGTCGCGTCCTGACAATGGAGTGGATTAATGGGACAAAATTGACCCAGCCAGAGGCACTCCGCGCTCAGGGAATTGATGCCGTTCATTTAATCGAGGTAGGCGTTCAGTGTTCGCTGCGGCAATTGCTAGAACATGGCTTTTTCCACGCTGACCCCCATCCAGGTAACTTGTTAGCGACAACTGACGGTCAACTCGCTTATCTAGACTTCGGCATGATGAGCGATGTAAAGCCTTATCAGCGGTATGGCTTAATTGAAGCCGTGGTTCACATGGTCAACCGGGACTTTGAAGGCTTAGCCCGCGACTACGTGAATCTAGAGTTTTTAACCCCAGACACTGACCTAACCCCGATCATCCCAGCTCTTTCCAAGGTTTTCAGCAACGCGCTGGGAGCCAGTGTCGCGGAGATGAACTTTAAGAGCATCACCGATGATATGTCGGCGTTGATGTATGAGTATCCCTTCCGCGTTCCAGCCTACTACGCGCTGATTATCCGCTCTCTAGTGACGTTAGAGGGGATTGCGATTAATGTCGATCCCAATTTTAAAGTTCTCAGTAAGGCGTATCCCTACGTTGCCAAGCGGCTCTTAACCGACCCTTCGCCGGAATTGCGGGCATCCCTGCGCGACCTCCTGTTTAAAGACGGCAGCTTCCGCTGGAATCGTCTGGAAAACCTGTTAAAAAATGCCCGTTTTAGTGACGATTATGACCTGACCCAGGTGCTGAACCAAACCCTAGACTTTCTGTTCTCAGAGCGAGGGGCATTCATCCGGGAACACCTAACGGATGAAATTGTTAAGGGTATTGATACGCTGGGACGCCGCACCTTCCAAAATGTCACGTATTCGCTGCGGGAACGGGTGGGGATGACAGTAAATGAGGCACCGCCGTCGGTAGAAACGTCCGCCAGTCTGGATCATATTAAGCGGATTTGGGATATTCTCCAAGAAACGAACGGCTTTGACCCGATGCAACTACTGCCTGTGATTCCGCAATTTCTGATGAAGCCAGAAACTCAGCGCATGGGTCAAAAAATTGCCGGTGGTTTGGTGCAGCGAGTGGCGGCGCGGTTGATTCGGGACGTTTTACTTCAGGATGCGCCCCCAAAAGCCTCCCAGAACGGTCACAAACCACGCACTTATCCCCCAACATCCCCAACATCCCCACGCTTAGCGTTGCCGCCTGCTGCCGTGAGATAGGGCTGTAGAGACCATCGGGGCACGGGTCATTGAAGAGCGATCGCTCTGCTGACAATTTTGGTAAGAATAATATCGTTCAATTGAACGCGATCTTAGGTTGGGTGAAGCATTAGCGACACCCAACTTTTGCTTTATTCGGTTGGGTTTCTTGGCTCAACCTCGACTTCTACGGGGAGAGGAGCTTGAAGTTTGATGGGGAACATTGCAAGAAAGCTAAGTTTGGGGCGATCGCTTCCCGACTCTTGCTAACCTAAAGCAGCATAGGTTGCCAACTAGATAAATCTCTAAGGATTTTGCTTATGAACGCACAACCACAGATTATTAGACAAAGTGAGTTACTCAATCGGCTGGTGCTAGATCGCAGTACAGCAGAAGAAGTTGGTCGGGTAGATCAATTGTGGTTAAATCCTCAATCGCACCAAGTTATAGGTTTTACCTGCAAGTCAGGATTTTTGGGTAGCCTGAAACAGGTGTTTAGGTGGGAGCAAATTACTACGATTGGCTCCGATAGTCTTATCGTCAACAATACTCCAGAAGTTATTGAACCCGAAACGCCAATTCAGAAAATTTCTTTAATTGGACATGAGGTGTGGACTGACGCTGGCAACAAAGCGGGCAAAATTGTAGACTATCTCTTCAATTTTAAAACCGGCGCTGTCATTAATTATTTATTTGTTTCTAGTGGTTGGCGCGGCGTTTTAAATGGTGTTTATTTGCTCCCGGTAGAAGCGATTTCTAGTACGGGTAGTAAACGAGCGCTGGTCACGGATGCCATTGTCCAAACTCCTCAACAGTACGCCGAGGGACTCAATCAAAAAATGAGTCAAGCGGCAGAGTTACTCAGAGAAGACTATAAGAAAACTCAGGATGATTTAGAAGCGCTAAAGCGCAGCGCTCAAAATATTGCTGAACAAGTCAAAGATACGACTGAAACAATGACTAGCATAGCTAAAGAAAAACTTTCTGAGGCGAAGCAGCAACAAGACGCGTCTCAACCAAATGAGACGATAAAAACGATTGATACGACGGCTCAGCCTTTACCGAGTGAGCCTCCAGAGCTACCTGGAAACACTAATTAAGCGAATGGGAGAAGAAATTGATGATGAAGCGCATCAAATAATCTTTACTTATCATTTTTGATTCAGTTGATTGAGCGGCAACTTAACGGTAAAAGTCGTGCCACTGCCAACTTCACTTTTGATAGCGATCGCTCCATCGTGTAAATCCACACACTCTTTAACGATTGTTAATCCCAACCCTGTACCAGAGATTGTACCAACATTCCTTCCTCGATGGAATCGCTCAAACAAGCGTAGTTGGTCTTCTTTGGGGATTCCGATTCCCTCGTCCTGAATTTGGAAGATTGCCTGACGATCTTGACAGATCAGTTCAAAATGAACTTTGCCACCTCTGGGAGAATATTTAATTGCATTTGAAAGCAAATGATCAATAATTTGTCGCAGCAGCTTTTTATCCAGGTAGGCGTTACTACACTGGCCTTGATGAATAAAAGTAATCGCGTGTTGTGAGCCAATGCTAACTTGCAATTCTTCCACCAACTCGCGGCTAAATTCTACTAAATCCAGCGGTATGGGATTAATCTCTAACTTGCCAGCCTCTGTTTTATCAAGAAGGAGGATGTCGTTTAACAACCGAGCCATTTGTTTGCTAGCGATTCTTATTTTCTGGAAATGCGAGTCCTTTTGCACGTCAGACAACTTGTGTTTGTAGCGTTCCAGTAATTCAGCAGACATGGAGATAATTGTCAGCGGCGTGCGGAATTCGTGAGATGCAGCCCTGATGAAGCGAGATTTGAGATTGCTGAGTTCTTTTTCTTGTTCCAGTGCTTTGCGGGTTTGTTCCGCCTGCTGGTGGCGTTCGGTGATGTCACGCAATAGCCAGCGCAAACCGATTAAGTTGCTGGAGCGATCGCGTATAGCCGCCACGTTCAGTGCAGCTGGGAACGGCGGCTGACCTTTTGAGGGTTGTAAGCGCACTTCCCAGTCGTGCAACTGCGGGAAGTGATTCAATTCGGTCAATATATCCCGAAAGGTTTTGCGATCTTCCTTCGTCACAAAAATCGCCATTGGTTTGCCGATTAGAGAATTTTGGGATCGGTTCAGCAAAGCCGCCGCCGTACGGTTAGCCTCCTGAATGATTCCCAAGGTATTCGTCACTAAGTACCCGTCTGGGGCAAACTCAAATAGCTCTTGGTAGCGCTGGCGTTCTGCTTTTACAGTCTCATGAGCGATCGCAAGTTGTTCGTTGCGTTGCTGCAACTCCTCTGTAGCCACCTGCAACTCTTCCAAAGCTGTGGAGAGTTCCTGCAAAGCCTCCATTGTCAGTGTTTCCTGCGGATCTGGAAGGGATGGGGATTCCCTAGTACGTTGCCACAGCTCGTGCAGACGCTGTTGTGCCGCCTCAATCTGTTGGTTAAAGATTTCCTCTTTCATCACGTACTTGTTCTGTGAGAATTAAGATTAAGAATTGAGGCGCTTGCAAGAGTTTTCATAAATTAACGAGCGATCGCGTCCTTCATACTCACAGCTTTATGAATTTAGTGTAAGAGCAAATACTCCCACAAATGATGCAAGCCAAGGAGCAACGCTATTACTTACCAGAATAATATTTGTAACTAGAGGAAGTGACAAAGGATAAAAGTGAATATTAGGATAGTAAAATCTTGCCATTGCTAGGTGGCTCATACTAATCATAATTGCTTAGCACTTATATCGAAGATTCTTCAACATTTCTTTCAAAGAACCGAATCATAAAGTTTTGATTAATAATTTACCCTGACTAATCCCTAGGAATTGACTTACCCTTAATCCTTAATTGTAATGACAAATTTGGGGGTACTCACGACTTTAGCAATAATCTGCTCCCCAACTCTTCAATTAATATTTAATTGTTTATAAAAGTTCTAAAAACTTAAAATACTATTATAAAGTTTATTTTTATTTAAAGTATGTATTTCCTTCTAAGCACAATTAGTTATTTAATATACAACTATTTTTAAAAGCTACCCAAAATCCTAAAAAATTATTTTTTCGTAAATATAAAAATAAAGATGTAGCGCTAGCTTTAACTTCTTTCAAATTTCGTCATCAGCTATCGCGACTCTCGATTAACGATCGCTACCTCTCGCTCTCGATCGGCAACGACCCAATCGCACAGTTCGCCTAGGTTGGTACTAGCATCAGTGAACGTTGTCTGGTTGGACATAGTGGGTGATTCCCTCATGCTGTAACCTTTCCAGTACATGATAGCTTGAGGAACTGGAGAGAGCGATCGCACTTTGGTGGAATGAATGCGATCGCGTCTCCTCATCCAAAGCAAACGCAAAAATCTATACATGAAGAGTAAGGGAGCGCTCTATTTTCTCTACAGCTCATCCTACTCGCTGGAGAAACTGGTGCAAGTAGTCTCTCCTATTTCTGCATAAATTGGTTTGGTGATGGATTTGGCGTTGATGATTCCAGAAGATAAAATGCTGGCATTTTTCTAAGAACCTGTATGGATTTTGGGAATTTTTAGCAAGTGAGCTGCTAGCAATGCTTTCTGCGTAAGGGATATTATTCTACGAGCGTCGAGCCAATGCCCTGAGCGCTTCTGGATGTCGCCGACCAAATTACTGAAATACGTCGCAGTCACCAACGTAGGGAATCTCACTTCACGCTATCCTAGTATTCCGGTTGGGATTACTTGTGAACCTGTGATTAAGAACGATATCTGGATTACGGAAATGGTTCCAAAGGGTATGGTTTCTCCTTTTTATCCAAAAATGGAGAGACTTTACCAATGCTTTGAGAGCTTAAAGTAGCATTTTAAAGCGCATTTAATCGCACAACAGAAAATCCCCTAGTTCTACAAACGAGCTAGGGGAAGGTAATTAAAAAACATCGGATCTAATTATGACTCATAATCAGCAAAATCGGGCTTTCTTCCAGCCTTCATCCTCGTTTGCCCAAAAATTGGGATATGACTTCTCCACTCAAAAGAAACTGAGTAATGTAGAACAAGAGCAGAGTATTCTTATGTCTTCCAATCCAACTGATTCCCCTAAACCGCCAGAATCAGGAGGCTTAATTCCCACCTTGACTTATGGAGGAGTTGCAGTAGCTGTCATTATTGCGATGGCTTACTTCTCCCAAATCCAGCTAAAATCAATTACTGAACTGCTTAAAACAGTGAACAAAAAAACTAAGTAACTTGCTTGTTTGTACTCAGAAAATAGTTCAGCAGCCAGTTTATAGAACTGGCTGCTGAATACTAATATTTACCAAGTTCAATTATGCGCCGACTGCTTCTTTAGCTGCATACATCACTTCTAAAGTGATGACGTTGAAGCCGCGATCGCGTGCAAATTTCTCGGTGTTGCGCTTCACTTTGCCGCGCACGAAACCAGGAACTTTGTTCAGTTCTGCTTGTGCTTCCTTGTTCCAACCGAGGTCAGAATCAGCCGAAATCCCCTTGGTAATCACTTCTTTGGTATCGTGTCCGCCGAAGATTTCTAGGAGGTGATCTTCCATTCCCAAAGTGAAGGAATTGTAGATCAAATCCGTAATTTGGTTCGTACCTTCGTACCCGCAGAATGGCTTGTAACCGATGGGGAAATTCTGAACGTGAATTGGTGCTGCGATGACGCCGCAGGGAATATTTAGACGCTTACCGACGTGACGTTCCATTTGGGTGCCGAAGATGGCAGAGGGTTCCACACGAGCGATCGCATCCCCAATTTGACCGTGATCTTCGGTGACGATCACTTCATCACAGTATTCGCCCACCTGCTCCTTGAACCACTCAGCATCGTACTTGCAGTATGTTCCCGCCCAAACAACGTGAATTCCCATTTCTCTGGACAGAATTTTCGTGATGGCGGCGGCGTGGGTGCTGTCGCCAAACACCACAGCTTTCTTTCCTGTCAAGTTTTGGCAGTCAATAGAACGGGAGAACCAAGCGGCTTGAGAAACGTGCAAAGTCTGCTCGTTGATGTAGTCTTCGTAGTTAACATCTGCGCCTTGAGCATTAATTATTTCCTGAATTTTGCGGATGCAACGCGCAGTTTCCACCACACCCATCGGCGTGATATCTACAAAAGGCATCCCAAATTCTTTCTCCAGGTACTGAGCCGCCATTGGCCCGATTTCGCGGTAAGGAACCAGGTTAAACCAAGCCTTCGGCAAATTCTTGAGGTTGTGAACCGATGCACCTTCTGGAATTACTTCGTTGACCTGAATCCCCAAGTCAGCCATCAACCGCTTCAACTCGGTGCAGTCGTGGTGATTGTGAAATCCGAGGCTGGAAATTCCCAGGATGTTAACCGAGGGCTTTTCTGTTTTGCCTTCGGGTAAATCGCCTTTTTTCCGGGCTTTCTCGATGTAAAGCTGGACAATTTGCCGCAGGGTGATGTCGGCGGCTTGCAGTTCATTGACGCGGTAGTGGTTCACGTCCGCCAGCATCACGTCCGACTTGGTTTCTATGGAAGCTCGTTCTACAAAGTTTTCCAAGTCTTCTTGGAGAATGCTGCTGGTACAGGTAGGAGTTAAAACAATCAGGTCTGGGTGTTCCTCAACGTCTTTGCGGGTAATATTGTCCACCACCTTTTCTTGGGAACCACGCGCCAAAACGTTCCGGTCAACGGAACTGATGGTAACTGGGGTGAAGTTGCGATCGCGCTCTAGCATCGAGCGCATGACGTTAAAGTAGTCATCGCCAATTGGCGCGTGCATGATCGCATGGACGTTCTTAAAGGAACTGGAGACCCGCAGAGTGCCAATGTGCGCCGGGCCTGCATACATCCAATAAGCCAATTTCATAGAGTTCTCCCTTCGTGCTGATGACTATCAATTTATCTGGAATGAGCTGAAACAGTTGATTTCAAAGGCTAATTGTCTCAGATTGTCTCAAACATCCACCAACCCCGATCTAATGAGCGGTTGGGGTTCTGGTGAACTGGCAAAAATGCCTGAAATGCCCTTCATCTGTATAATCCAGCCTGGGACGAGAGCGATCGCACTCTCCTCAATCTGCAACGATTCTTAATTTTTAGCGATATTCCTTTATTTAATGAGTCGAGGAACCCATTGCTTGGCGCTGTGCATCTAGCAATTCTTGAATACCCTTTTGAGCTAAATCCAATATTTGATTAAGTTGAGTCCGATTAAAGGTGCCTTCCTCAGCCGTTCCTTGAACTTCGATGATGTTAAGTTGGTCGTCCATCACCACGTTGAAATCCACCTCAGCCGCGACATCCTCAACGTAGTTCAAATCTAAAACTGGCTCTCCCTGCAACAGTCCTACCGAAACTGCGGCAATTTGATGGCGAATCGGAGATCGCTCTAACTCTCCCTGCTGTATCAGCTTTTCTATCGCGTCTGCAAGTGCCACAAACCCTCCGGTAATCGATGTTGTGCGGGTTCCGGCATCCGCTTGTAAAACATCGGCATCTACCGTTATCGTGCGTTCTCCCAGTGCCTCGAAATCCAGCGACGCCCGCAAGCTGCGCCCAATCAATCGCTGAATCTCTTGAGTGCGTCCAGACAGCTTCATAAATTCCCGTGCTTGGCGTTGGGGTGTCGCACCCGGTAGCATCCGATATTCAGCCGTTAGCCACCCTTTGCCGGTGCCTTCTAAAAACTTGGGGACACCTTTTTGAATCGTCACACTACAGAGAACATGAGTGTCGCCGCAGCTCGTTAGAACCGAACCCGCAGCAAATCGGGTGAACATTCGTTCAAACCGAACCGGACGCAGTTGGTAAAATTGCCGACCATCAGGACGCAACCAAGACATCGCACTTGCCTCAAAATTCTTGATTAGGATACAGCAGTTACCAGTCAATTTAAGTTAATTAATCTGTTGAACTTTAACAATTTACGATAATTTCTTTAGGAACGACTCGCCGCTATAGCTTTCGGCTATAGCGGCGAGTCGTTTGCTATCATTTTCGTTCTGCTATTCGCAGTTTAGCGGAGCGAGAGCGAGGATTATTTTCCAGTTCATCGTCTTGCGGTGTAATCGGTTTTTTGGTTAACACCTGCAATATCGGCGATTCCCGGAAACCATGCTTTACCAAGCGATCTTCTAAACTGTGAAAACTGATGATGCCAATCCTACCGCCTGGTTTGAGCCAGTTGGGTGCTTGATTCAGGAAGGTTTCTAGAGACTTTAACTCATCGTTGACGACAATTCGTAGCGCTTGAAATACCCGTGTGGCAGGGTGAATTCTGCCGTAGCGGTACTGACGGGGAACGCTATACGCGATCGCCTCTGCTAACTCGGTTGTTGTCTGAAATGGACGCTTTTCTACAATCGCCCTAGCAATCCGCCGTGACAGTCTCTCTTCCCCATATTTAAAGAAAATATCCGCCAGTTCCGCTTCTTTCCAGTAATTAATGACTTCTGCGGCGGTCAGCGATTGCTGCTGATTCATTCGCATATCTAAGTCAGCTTGGTGGCGAAAACTAAAGCCTCGCTCTGGAACATCGAACTGAGCAGAACTCACGCCTAAATCTGCAATAATTCCGTCAAATGTTAGACCATTCGGTTGATATTTTGTGAAATTGCCATGCCAAAATTGGATGCGTTCTCCAGAATCGTGCAATTGGGTTTTAGCCGCAGCGATCGCTTGTTCATCCTGGTCAATCGCCGTCACCCGAACATCCGGTGCTGCTTCCAGAATTAACCGACTGTGTCCGCCACCCCCCACCGTTGCGTCCAGGTAATGTCCCCCCGGAAGGATTTCCAACCCGGCAATTAACTCCCGACTCAGCACCGACAGATGAAAAAATGCCGGTGTCTCTGTCTGATTCGTCAAACTCTTGTCAATTTCATCCATCAAAAAAATTCAGCGACGATAAATAGGCGCACCCTCTATTTTGCCTATAATTTTTCCAATTTTCTGGCTGTACCCATTCTTCTCATTCCGCTCGTTCACCATCAGCACATAACTTTGACCGGGAAGCTGGATTTCAGAGACCAGTTTATTTAGAGTTGAAATTTATCGCCGTTGCTAATTGTCGAGCGCTCTTGCCTTGCTCTCAATACTAGCTCGTAGTGATTTTGGGCACGCTTTTGGTAAACGTTTGCCGCCTCGATTTGTCTTTGTTGTTTGAGAAAAGCGCCATTAACTCGCCCCCTGAAAGGAGCTGGTCTGGATTGATAGCGATCGCCTTCTCAATTGAACACCTGAGTAATCAAGCTCTTTTTGAAGACGATCGAAGTCGCAGAAAAACCAAGCTGTACCGTCGTCAATTTCCGAATTGGCTAGTCATGTCAAGCTGCCTATTCTACTTGTAAACCCAATGTCCCCATCGCGTATGACGTTGCCTTGTTCACTAAATCAGGCCCCGCTTTTTCGGGTGAACCGGCATCGAAGGGTGGGGCTGGATTGTACTCCATCAAGAGTTGAGCGATCTTGGCGGCTTCCTCACCACAAAGCGCTTTAGCAACCACGAGACCAAAATCAATGCCTGCTGTCACACCTCCCCCCGTCATGCGATTGCGGTCAATGACGACTCGCTCTGCTCCGACTTCAACCCCCAATGCGGCTAGGTGTTCCCGCATCATCCAGTGAGTCGCAGCTCGATAGCCTTGCAGCAGTCCTGCCTTTGCCAAAAACATAGACCCGCCGCACACAGAGGTAATAAACTTTGCGGTGCTTCCTTGCTGACGCAGAAATCCAAGGATCTCTGAATCGTCGATGATTGCCATCTGTTTTAAGCCGCCGCCAACACAGATCACGTCCAAGGGCGGGCAATCGTCAAAGGTGGTATCCGGCAAAATCATCATGCCGTCATCGGTTTCGATCGGGTCTAGCGTTTTCCAGATTCGATGAATCTGGACATTGGGAAGCGCACTAAAAACTTGCTGGGGTCCCACAATATCCAGCGCGGTCATGCCAGGATAGATAACCAAACCAATAATCTGCTTTTGTGAGTCCGTCATACATCAATCCTTCTAATGGCGCTTGCAATGAAATCTATCCTTATACTAGGGATGGCAAACCACTGCGCCTAGTCCTCGACCGAGTACTCTTTGAGGCACAAAGATGATTTCCTTACAGCTTTTATTTGAAGCTATCAGTCAGGTAAAAGAGGAACAAGACCTGCGATCGCAACTCGTGCCAAAAATTGGTGAGTACTTTGCCGCCAAGCGATCGGGAATTTTTTTCTTCGACCAGCTTTTGGGCGACCGCAAGTTTCAAAAAATGCTGAACGTTGCCTTATCTATTGAACATAATCCTGTGGCGCGTTACATAGCAGAGCGCCATACGCCTGTCCATGAAGGATTAGTGACATCCCCAAAAGCCTGGGCAATCATTTGTCCTCGTCCCGATCATTGGCACGTGATGGCAGGACCCATTATCGATCGAGGTCAATTAATCGGCTCAGTGGGTTGCACCCGTGAAAAATCAATGCCTGCCTTTGATGCCCAAGATATCGCTGATTTGAGTGCCATTTGTTTACACCTATCGGTTTGGATCGCACGCTTGCGATTCGCGTCAAGCACAATTGAAGACCCGATTTTGGAACCTCAGCACCAACCGTTAAACACCCATCGCTTAACGTCTCGTGAGTTGGAAATTGCCAACTTGGTCGCGCTGGGTCGAACCAACACAGAAATCGGGACTGAACTTTGGATTACCGAGAATTCTGTCAAGCAGGCGTTGAAGCGAATGTTCCGTAAGCTTGAGGTTTCATCGCGTACAGAAATGGTTGCACAGCTTTTTGCGACACAACACCATTTTCCAAGTGCAAAGCCATCTCCATCCAACTTGGCGCTCAACGCTCACCAGTAACCGCTCACCAGTAACCTTTGGCGGCGTTGCCTAAATGATTACGAATTCAGCAACGCCGGATTCTCTATGTTGTGCCAAAATTCCCCTTGGTTAAATGCAGCTCGAATTCCGACGTATCCTGCGGACAAAGCTCCATATAATTAAGGAAGCGAAACAAAAATCAACACTCAGTAGTAAACAGACATTGCCAGTCGGAGTGATTTTGGCGTGTTTATGAAATTTCAGGTGCGGCTGCCCAAATCGGCTTCAAGGAGAGATGGCTGAACTATGGCAAAGATAGAAACTAGAACAGAACCGATGGTGCTGAACATGGGTCCGCACCATCCCTCTATGCACGGAGTGCTACGACTCATCGTTACCCTGGATGGGGAGGATGTCGTGGATTGCGAACCCGTGATCGGCTACCTGCATCGCGGCATGGAAAAAATTGCCGAAAACCGCACCAACATCATGTACGTCCCCTACGTCAGCCGATGGGACTATGCAGCGGGAATGTTTAACGAGGCTGTCACCGTTAATGCGCCGGAAAAACTAGCCGGTATCTCAGTTCCCAAACGCGCCAGCTACATCCGCGTCATCATGCTGGAATTGAACCGCATCGCCAATCACCTGCTGTGGTTGGGACCATTTTTGGCTGATACGGGCGCTCAGACTCCCTTCTTTTATATCTTCCGCGAACGGGAGATGATTTATGACCTGTGGGAAGCCGCCACTGGTTATCGGATGGTCAATAACAACTACTTCCGTATTGGGGGAGTTGCCGTTGATTTGCCCTACGGGTGGGTTGATAAGTGCTTGGACTTTTGCGACTATTTCCTGCCAAAAGTTGACGAATACGAGCGCTTAATCACTGACAACCCCATCTTCCGCCGTCGCGTGGAAGGCGTGGGCACCATCAGCCGCGAAGAAGCGATCAACTGGGGACTTTCTGGCCCCATGTTGCGGGGTTCTGGCGTCAAGTGGGACTTGCGGAAAGTTGACCACTACGAATGCTATGACGACTTCGACTGGCAAGTGCATACGGAAACTGGCGGCGATTGTTTTGCCCGCTACTTGGTGCGGATTCGGGAGATGCGCGAATCTGTCAAGATTATTTACCAAGCTATCAAAGCACTTCCCGGCGGTCCTTACGAGAACTTGGAAGCCAAGCGTATGGCAGAAGGGCCAAAATCCGAATGGAATGGCTTTGACTACCAGTACATTGGTAAGAAAATCGCTCCCACTTTTAAAATTCCTAAGGGCGAACATTACGTCCGAGTCGAGAGTGGGAAAGGTGAGCTAGGAATCTATATTATTGGCGATGATAATGTCTTCCCTTGGCGTTGGAAGATTCGTGCAGCCGATTTCAACAACCTGCAAATCCTCCCTGGTCTTCTCAAGGGTGTAAAACTCGCTGATATTGTGGTGATTTTGGGTAGCATTGATATCATCATGGGTTCTGTAGACCGCTAAAACAAGCAAAAGGCAAAAGGCAAAAATAGGTCGGGAAATGTCCACCTAAAAAAGCTAAACCTTCAAAAGTAGCAGCGGATAGGTAGCGAATGTAACGGAATCGATTGTCGGTTAAAGGAGATAGTTTAACTGCTTCTAAAGCTGAGAAAAGATTCATTACAGTCGTTTCCAATCGCTGCTACTTTTTTTGCTGAGGGTTTGTTAATAATGGCTATTCCTGAAATTACTCAAATACTTTTGACTGCTAAAAAAGAGAAAGGGTTAAGTTTTGCTGATTTAGAAAAGGCTGTTGGACGCGACGAAGTCTGGATTGCGGCAGTGATGTATCGTCAAGCAAGTGCTTCTGAAGAAGAGGCAAGTAAGCTTCTCTTCGCATTAGAGCTTGACCCAAGTTATGCTAAAGAACTAACAGAATGCCCGCTGAAAGGATTGGGACCAGTTGTTCCTACTGACCCTCTGATTTATCGCTTTTATGAAATCATGCAAGTGTATGGAATGCCGCTAAAAAGCGTCATTCACGACAAGTTTGGTGACGGGATTATGAGCGCGATTGACTTTACTTTGGATGTGGAGAAAGAAGAAGATCCCAAAGGCGATCGCGTAAAAATTATTATGTCGGGCAAGTTCCTCTCCTACAAAAAGTGGTAACTCGTTGGTAGGGTTGGGAGCGATCGCTCTCAGGATGCGATCGCCTTCTGAATGGGACGCTGGAAAGCGCGATCGCTTCCCTGTTAAACTCCTGTTTTAAGGATTTTTTGGAGAAAACTGTGGCGAATCAACCCAATGCCGTAGAGTGGACACCCGAAGCTGAAGCCAAATTGAAAGAAATTCCCTTTTTTGTCCGTCCCGCCGCCAGGAAAAAAATCGAAAAATTTGCACAAGAAGCGGGGCAAAAAATAATAACAGTGGAAGTTTATCAGCAAGCTAAACAACAGTTTGGGCAGTAGCAGAATTCGCCCGGAAGTTTAAGGGCGATCGCTTTTTTATCTTCAGTTGAGAGAGCGATCGCGTTTTGTCTCAGTTTTGTCTCAACTATCGCAGTCGTAAATGATTCGTGAAGGCGAAATGCCCGACTTCGAGAGAGAAGTCGGGCATCTTAAGGGCTGGCTCACAACTCAAATAGGATTGCTACATCAGACGACCCACACCCAGTTGAACGTTTAAAACCCGCTATAGTTGATCGTTGGATTGGGTGGAGTTGAAAATCCTGTGTCCGGCAAGCTGGTGGTGCCAGGAGTCGCGATTAACCCGCCAGAATTGCTTGTACTGGGAGTGATAGGATAGCTACTCGGCAAGCTGGTGGTGCCGGGAGTCGCGATCAATCCGCCAGAATTGCTTGGACTGGGAGTGATGGGATAGCTACTCGGCAAGCTGGTGGTGCCAGAAGTCGTGATTAACCCGCCAGAATTGCTTGGACTGGGAGTGATGGGATAGGTACTCGGCAAGCTGGTGGTGCTTGGAGTCGTTATCGCCCCATCTGGCAAGGTTGTATTACCCAAGGGGGCGGGAGACTGATTTGGTTGAGTTGTAGAATCCGGCTGGGTTGTATAGACTCCGAACATCGTTGTCGGATCGGCGGTCGTTGTAGACTGTTTTGCCTTGAGAGTAGAGTTTTGATTGAGTTGGGACATAACTGGAATACTGACCAAATAACAGATTCCTAGAAATCCAGCGATGCCAACAAAACCTTTGACTAAATTCTGCCCCGCTGATGACTTTTTTGATTTTGATATTGTTCGTGAACTCATGGGTGCTTCCTAAATTCAGTAGAGTACCCGCGTGGTGAACAAACTTCTCACAACCCTGTAAATCTACCTATAGACTCCCCTACACTTTAAGAAGTCTCCACAGAGAATTGCTATTAAATCGGGATATCTTTATCACTCCTTTAAATAAATCGTTTATTCTTGCCTGATAGTAAAGCTTTTGTGAAGCGCTTGTGAAGCGATCGCAGCACGTAAAAAGCCCAGAAATTTATTTCCGGGTTAAAGCTAAAGTAAGCTAAAACTTACTGGTCAGCCTCTAGTTGACTGACAAAACCAAGAGGCAAAATCTGCAAGACTCGCCAAAACTCTCGAAACCCAACCTACACGGAAAGATTTTTCAATCAGATAGCGATCGCATCCTCAGTGCTGCTCAAGTCGCACTATTTTAGGCAGAGTAATTATCTATTGATTCGTCATCCGTCGTAGGGCAGAGGCAGATGGATATCTGCTAACTGCTATTAATTCTTGTCGCTCTAGAATGCGCTCATCGTTGTTAAAATCTAGAATTCGTGCAGTTACTTCGCCAATATCTGTTAACGATTTAATCACATTGTCATCTAGTCGAAAATGCTCCCCCCAAAAGTCTCTACGTGGGTTTAAAAAACGCACAAGTTCCCCAGTTCGCCAAACAATAGAACCTAAATCGGTTCCTTTATTGAGATTACAGAAAACACAAGCATAGGCAAGATTATCTGCTGTTGTTGAGCCGCCGTGTTTCAAGCTAATGATATGCTCAACTTGGTAGCGCGAAGACCTGTCTAATTCTGAAATTAGGCAATACTCGCAGAGGAAATCCGCACAGTTGGCAACCATACGCCGGAGTTCTTGACTAATGTAAGGACGAGACACTTTAAATAGTTACTCAGATTTAATATACTTATCAGCCCGTGCTTTTGCTAGGGTCATTATATGCTCTAGCGTCAGGAAATGGTCTAATTCCCGCTTTTCATCTGGCGTAAGTTCTCCTGCTTTGTGTTTATAAACCAAGTCTTCTAAACGTTCTTGCGCTGCTTCTGATAGTCGAAAATTAACAACACTTTGAGGAGTCGTTCCAGCAGCAATGAAGTCAATAATTTCGTCATAAACTTTGATTGTCTTTACAGCAGTCATGAGTTTATCACCCTTTTTCTCTAATTTTAATTATCTAATTCTTTGAGTTTCTTGCTGGCGAACTCGCGTACTTTTTCGTCTAGGTCATTTTCTGCTCTGTCGCGCAACAGCGTTAGAGTCTGAGGATGGTCAGCATAATTTTTGATAATTCCCTCAAGTGCAATTTGCCGAGGGTTGTATTGCTTGTCTTCCTTACGCTCAAAGGGATCTTTAAGGGCGCGATCGCACAAAAATTCAAACATCCCAGGCTCATCCTTCCAACCTTTGGCTAATTCATTCACTGCCACATATCGCTCTTCCCAATTCTTGCCAGACAGAGCATTGGATTTGAGGATAGATAAAGTATCAAGATCGTTTTTCCAACCTCTAGCTAGCTCCATCACCGCTATGTATTGCACATTTAAAGTATTATCAATTTGAGTGAGAGCTTTAAGCCAAGATAAGGTATCTGAATGATCTCTCCAATCCCTTGCTATCTGTTGCACTGCTACCTGCTGGACACGCCAATCACGGGAGCAAGCACAGGTTTTGAGCCAAAGTAAATTTGCTGGATTGTCTTTCCAACCGTTGGCTACCTCTCCCACCGCTATATATCGTACATAAGTATCCATTTCATCTGTTGACTGAGCAAGGGTTTTAAGCCAGGTCAGGGTTTCTAGTTCCTCTTTCCAGGTTGTTGCAATTGCTGAAACCGCTTGTTGGCGAACTACAAAATTTACACTTACCTGAGTAGTTAAGTCTTTAAGGTGATTTAGCAGTTTACTTGCAGTTGCTGTGATCGCACTTCGATTCCTCACATCTGAAAGGCATTTAGCTGCCAAAAGTAGGTTGATAAACTTTTTCGCTTCGCCATTTAAAGCCATCAGATAATCAATTGTTTGACCGGCAAAACTCGTATCAATCATTCCCGCAATCAGCCGCAGAACTTCATGCCAAGATTCATCCTGCCAATGCTTGCCAAAAACCTCTGTTTTCAGTTCCTCCAGTGAAAGACTGCGTTCCTTCTCAAATTGCCAGACAAACTCACTAGCACAAAAGTATTCCAAAAACGTCCGATGCACAAAGGCATAGTAATCTGCACCCAAGAAACACAAAATAAAGTTACGGTGTCGCAGTTGCTCAATTAGTAACCTAGTAACCGTTCTGGCTTGCTCAACTTCTATAGTTTTCAGATAATCAGTCAATACCTTTTCTAAATCATCTGCACTAATCAAGTTGCCAGCCAAACTTTTTTCACTAGCTTGCATCTGGTAAGCTACCTGACGCAGTATTGCTTGCTTATCTTTATAGTCAATCGTTACCGAATCTACCCTCGGATTTTCTAGCAATTTCTGCTCGACATCCCATTGATGCAGCAGTAACCGCGACGCTTGGTTGTAGAGTTCTGGTCTATCTCTTGGCAATTCTTGATTGCGGTTCAAAATCGCCATCATTGTCAGCAGGAGAGGATTTCCCGCCAGTTCTCCAATCGCTGAAGACTTTTTAATTGCCTGTTGCAGTCGCTCCTGTTTTCTAACTTTATCCGCCTCATCGGTGAACGTTAATCCATGCCATCGATAGAGAAAATCCTCGATTTGCTCTGACTCTAAATCTTGCAGCATGAAGTGACGAAACTGTGCATCTCGCAACCGTTGAGGCTTGTAGCCAATAATGCGAGAGGTAACAATTACCCGCGCCTTCGGATATTCATTCGTGAAACGATGAATATCAGTAATTACCTCCTCCCGCTTCGCCGGATCGAACACCTCATCCAACCCATCAAACATCACCAAAACCTTGCCAGTTCTTAGCCGTTCGTGGAGTTCATGTTGATTGAGGCGACAGACAATTCCACAGCCCTTGTGAAAGAACTCCAGAAAATCTTTGCACTCTCCAGAGTCGCGATTGCGAATGTAAGCCCGCAATTCAATCAGCAACGGAATTGACTCTTCAATAACATTATTCAGGGGCGTTCTTGCCCAGTTCAAAGCGATGTATTGCAACAATGTGGACTTTCCCGAACCCGGATCGCCCAAAATTACAACATAAGGATAGGTTTGATAATCATTAACAATATCCAAAACTGAGCGAATTGGCTGTTGATAATAAACTTCTTTGTATCGTTCCCACCCCTCCGGGTTGACGTCTGCTTCAAGTTGGTTACTCTCTCTCAGTCGTTTTTGATGCTCTTTAGGAATCTCGTAAACTTGGGGTAAATATTCCTGGCATTCTCGCACATCCTGTGCTATGAAAACTTGCCATACCTTGAGTTTTTCTCGATAGTCGTAAACAGTCGTATCTAAACTATCTAAATTAAGATTGGCGTATCGCTCTTGCAGCCCTTCCTGATATCGCCTCAAGTCAAATTCAGTAGGAATTCCAGCCAGTTCTTTAGTGCTTTGTTGAATAGCTTCTAGATTTTGAGAGTCAAGTATAGCGCGTAATTCGTCTGATTCGCGGATGATAGCTTTAACTTTTTTAAGATAACGCTTGCCAATCTGTTCCCAATCAAATCCCTCTGGCAAAGATAACAAGTCTAGCTGATACCAAGTTATAGATAATTTCTTAATATTTATAGCTTGACAGTCATATTGAAAAGCACTTCCTAATATCTCTTTAACAGATTTATCATTAATAAATTGATTAAATGGTGTGGTGTAAGCTGGCAGTTGTTCTTCAGAAATTTCAGCATCTTCTAATTCCTGCTGCACTAATTGCAAAAATTCCTTCAGAGCTTTACCAACTACTGTTTGCAGGATATCTTTCTGGAATAATCCCGTAAAATCCTTGATGCTGTCTTTGAAAAAATCTTTGACGTAATCGTCTAAAGCTCCTTTGGCTAAGGGAGCCAGAACCTCTGTAAACACAAATCCCGCGACAGTATTAACTCCCCAGACCAATAACCAATCCACCATAATACTCGCACCTACTGGATTCCGTAGACTACGAGTATAGCGAGTGTGTTGGCGCGATCGCCTTCAGCGTGCAAGTCTCGAAAGAGCGATCGCTACCTGCGTCAGAGGAAGTGCGCTGACAGAGATTTTGGGCAAATTTGAGAATGCGATCGCTACCTCCCCTTTCCTTTTCCAGAGGAAGGTAGCCAGTTTGTTGAGGAAAATAGCGCAACTATTCAAGACATCTTCCAAGGTTGGATCAATTATATTGACCTGATTAACAGCCTGGGTTGAAGCCTCTAGCAATTCTCTATGAGATGCAGTACATAACCGCACCTTGCCCCTCTCCATGTATGTCGAGCCATTCAAGACTGCCCCTCCCCACAAAGGTCGAGCCATTCCATATTGCCCCTCTCCGTGGACGGAGAGGGGTTGGGGGTGAGGTTCCGAATTCCCCTCTGCGACTGCTCTACATAAAATCGCGGGGGTCGGTTACATATCCAGTCAACGCCGAAGCCGCAGCCGTATAAGGCGAAGCTAGATAAATCCCCGCCTCTTTATTCCCCATCCGACCGGGGAAATTGCGGTTAGTCGTAGAAACGCAAATTTCCGGCTCATTCAGACGCCCGAAAGTATCCTTGGGGCCACCCAAACAAGCCGCGCAGGAAGGTGCAGCAGGCTCAATGCAACCAGCCGCCAAGAAAATCTCAGACAAAGTTTGGCCTTCGTACTTCTGCGTGAACAAGTCTTCGTAGACTTTCTGCGTTGCCGGTACTAAATAAGTAGGAACCTTCACCTGCTGTCCTTTAAGAATGCGGGCAGCGTACATAAAATCTGAAGTTTTGCCGCCAGTGCAAGAACCGATATAAACTCGGTCAATCTTGACATCCCGACATTCCCGCGCCAAAGCACGATTGTCTGGCGAATGGGGCTTCGCGACAACCGGCTCTAATTTGGAGACATCATAATGCCGATCTGAGTAGAAACGAGCGTCAGCATCCGTATAAACTGGCTCAAAAGGCTTATCCGTCCGGGCGCGGACGTACTCAAACGTCGTCTCATCCGGGGCGACAGTGCCATTTTTGCCACCCGCCTCAATCGCCATATTACACAGCGTCATCCGGTCTTCCATCGACAGACCGTTAATGGTAGTACCGGAAAATTCCAGCGCCCGATAGGTAGCTCCAGCAACCCCAATATCTCCAATGATTTGTAAGATCAGGTCTTTCGCCAACAGGTAATTCGGCATTTCGCCCTCGAAGACAAAGCGCATCGTCGCCGGGACTTTGATTAGCAGCTTGCCGGTTCCCATAATGAAGCCAGCGTCTGTGTTGCCGATGCCGGTGGCGAACTGACCAAAAGCGCCCGCGTTGCAGGTGTGGGAATCGGTACCAAACAGCACTTCCCCCGGACGGGTGTGACCTTCTTGTGCTAGGGCAATGTGACAAACACCTTTGTAATCGGGATTGGCTTTAAAATCGGCTCGGTCGGTGATGTCGTAGAAATATTTAATGTCTTGCTCTTTGGCAAAGTCGCGCAGAATATCAACGTTGCGGTTAGCGCGTTCGTCGGCAGTAAAAATGTAATGGTCTGGAATCAAAACAATCTTTTCTTTGTCCCAGACTTTAGCATCAGCGCCAAATTCACGCTTAAATACCCCGATTGTACCGGGGCCACAAACGTCATGGGTCATTAACAAATCAACGTTAACCCAAATATTTTCCGTCGGTTCGACAATAGCCCGACCAGAGGCACGAGCCAAGATTTTTTCGGTGAGAGTCATCCCCATAGCTATTTTCCTCTTCCTTGCAAAGACGCGATCGCTTTTATTTGATAATGCCTATTTTCTCCAGCCCTCTGTCATTCTATAACAATGTATTTCAGACAACTAATACTAATGATAGATGTGGGTCGGATACTTGAAATGTCTTGCTCTCAACATTTCCACGTTTTTCACCGCTCAAATTTATTAGGCAAAATTTAAAATAAGGGTTCAACGTTCTGAAGATAAATATGAATATTAAAAACGCTTGTAGATTCATCAATTTACATTTAAAGAACTAAATATTAATCAATGATTTTTCTGACGTTGCGAGTAAGGAATAATGGGTAATTGGTATAGGTAAAAACTTTTCAGTTCTAGAGACGCGATTATCGCGTCTAAATTTTGAATTCAAGAGCTTGCTTTCTTCAATTCAAAACACTCATTACCCATTACCCATTAACCATTACCACTTCAACAGATTAAACTGCTCCATGTCCACCGTCTCGCGGTTGCGATAGATTGATAGCACAATCGCCAAACCCACAGCGGCTTCAGCGGCTGCAACAGTAATCACAAAGACAGAAAAAACCTGACCTTTAATTTCTTGAGGATCGAGGAAATTAGAAAAAGCCATTAAATTCAGGTTTACAGAATTCAGCAGCAATTCAATCGACATCAGCACGCGAACAGCATTACGGCTGGTAATCAAGCCATAGATACCGATGCAGAAGAGGGCAGCGGCTAGCAGTAGAAAATACTGAAGTTCTAAGTGCATGAGTTTTCTTGGTTTCTAGGTGTTGGTATCTGCGGGGAGTTTACCGCTTTCGGAGCCGACCGTCAAAAGTTCGCGAGGACGTTCCGGCAACGTTAACGAGGTTGGTTGAGTTAGCTGAGGTGAAATTTCTTCTGGAATATACTCACGACGTGCCAGAACAATTGCGCCTACCATTGCCATCAACAACAACACAGATGCCAACTCAAAAGGTAGCAAAAAGTCACTGAAGAAATGCAGACCAATCTGCACAATGCTACTTTCAATGGGAGTGGTCAAGACCGCTAAAGTCCAGGGAGTTCTGATCACCATCGTACCCAGAAGCCCAAACAAGCCGATACAGACCAAAGCCGTTGATGCTTGCCGAATCCAGCGATTGCGAATGGGTGCAAAATCTTCCCGCTTGTTTACCAGCATGATGGCAAACAAAATCAGGACGTTAATCGCTCCAACATAAATGAGAACCTGCGCCGCCGCTACAAAGTCTGCATTGAGAAGAAGATACAGCCCAGCGATGCTAACAAAAACTCCACCCAGTAAGAAGGCTGAGTAGACAATATTAGAAAACAGCACCACTCCTAAAGCTGAGCCAATCATCATCAGCGACAGCAGGCCAAACGAAACAATCTGAACGCCTTCAGCTAGATTCATTTTTGTCCTTTGTCAGTAGTCAATAGTTCATGCGTCATTAGTCATTCATCATTAGTTTTTTCGGGTAACTAATAACGAATGACTAATCACTTTTATTTTTCCGTTTGTTCCAGAATTTCATCTGGAAGCTGACCGGGGCGACGGGAACCTTCTGGCAGGTCGTGCGGGTCCATGACTCCCTTTGGCAGGTAGACAAGTTCGCGCAGCGGCGTCACCATTGGGTCTTGCGTGACCTTGTACGGCAAGCGACCCAGTGCCACGTTGTCAAAATTCAATTCGTGACGGTCGTAGGTGCTAAGCTCGTACTCTTCGGTCATTGACAGGCAATTGGTTGGGCAGTATTCCACGCAGTTGCCGCAAAAGATACAAACTCCGAAGTCGATGCTGTAGTGCTTGAGGAGTTTCTTTTTGCTTGCTTTGTCAAACTCCCAATCCACTACTGGCAGGTTGATGGGACAAACCCGCACGCAGACTTCGCAAGAAATGCACTTATCAAATTCAAAGTGAATTCGACCCCGGAAACGCTCGGAAGGAATGAGTTTTTCGTAGGGGTACTGCACTGTAATCGGACGCCGCCGCATATGGTCGAAGGTTACAGACAACCCTTGACCAATATATCGAGCCGCTTGAACGGTTTCTTTGGCGTAATCGCCAACTTGTTTAAGGAACTTAAGCATTGTTCTGTGTCTCTCTCTGATTAGAGAATCGGTTATTGGTGATTGTGGAAAAGGTAATTTTTACCACGATTTATTACCGATTACCGATTACCAATTACCCGCCAAAAGCAACGGGAAATGCTAATTTTAGTGCTGCGGTCAGTAGCAGGTTGACTAAAGACACTGGGAGCAGAAACTTCCACCCTAAATCGAGCAGTTGGTCAATGCGAACCCGTGGTACAGTCCAACGCAGCAGAACCGCTATGAAAACGAGGAAGTAGGCTTTTAGGAGGGTCATGGTGATCCCCAGTGATGCATCAATCACCTGCAACCAGGGACTGGTTTCATTAACTCCTAGCCAGCTGCCTAACATTGAGAGGGGAATGGGAAATTCCCATCCGCCTAGATACAAGATTGCAACTAGCAGGGCGGAGAGGACAAGGTTGACGTAAGAGCCGATATAAAATAGACCGAATTTCATTCCGGCGTATTCGGTCTGATAACCGGCAACCAGTTCTTCTTCTGCTTCTGGCAGGTCAAAGGGAAGTCGTTCGCATTCTGCCAAAGCGGCAATCCAAAAGATGAGGAAACCTACGGGTTGCCGCCAGACGTTCCAGCTGAGGATGCCATAGCCAGATTGATGTTCTACGATGTCGATAGTGCTAAGACTGTTGGACATCATTGCGATCGCAAGTACCGAAAGCGCTAGGGGAATTTCGTAACTAATCGACTGCGCTGCCGCCCTTAAACCCCCTAGTAGGGAATACTTGTTGTTTGAAGAATAGCCGGACATCAGCAAGCCAATCGGCTGAATGCTGGAGAGGGCAATCCACAAAAAGACGCCCATTCCGACGTTAGAGATTATCAGGTTTTGCCCAAACGGCACGATCAGGAAGGACAAAAACACTGGGATGACGACGATGATTGGGCCTAGCGTGAATAGCAAGCGGTCGGTCTTGGCTGGGACAATATCTTCTTTGAAAACCAGCTTTAGACCATCGGCGACCGGCTGCAAAACACCCAGTGGTCCGGCGAATTCTGGCCCAATTCGCTGCTGAGCTGCCGCAGAAATCTTCCGCTCCAGCCAGACGACCACTAGCACCCCTACGGTAGCACCAATAATCATCAGAAACATCGGCAGCGGCATCCAAACGGCTTTGGCGGCACCTGCTGGGATGCCCAGATCCCTGAGGGATTGGATAAAAGTTCCTTGTAGGTCAATACCTGGGTTCATGTTTCCCGAACGAAGTAATTACTAGGACAATTCGAGACAAGATGTATCGAATCAATCTATCTGTTCTTTTGTGAAGATTTTTTTCAGCTACACAGCCTAGTATATCGTTGGAGCGCATCCAGCCCAGCGCCGCAAATAAGAAATTCTACTTATCCTTAAGTTAAAGTTTTCTGTGGTCAGAAAGAGGGGAGGCGCGATCGCGTTGCGCCGACAAGTCGGTTTGCTCGTGTAATTATGACTGATGCTCCTCTAACCAGACGGCTAAATCCGTTGGTGCCGTGAAATCCAATAGCGCCTCACCCAATTCCTCTAATTGAGCAATGGGTAACTGCTGAATCCGCACTTGCATCTGTTGGTCAACGGCACCCAGACGCCGCGCCAGCTGACGCACGATCAGCGATAGTGCCTCTTCTTTCTTTCCTTCTCGTCGTCCTTTTTGGATGATGCTTTGATAGGTTACGGATTCTTGCATAACTTCCTCTCTCAAGAATTGGCGAATTAAATTCTCGCTAAATCGCAAACCAGCCAGCACCTCGACACAAGCCGCAAGATTCCCCCGCTGCTCTGGTTCTTCGATCATATCGATCTGGGCTACGACTTGCTCCAATAAGTCATTGGGGGTATTGCTTTTAGCTAAAGTTGCGAATGGCAATAGTGCAGGGTTTGCCAGTAGTGGCGCTGGTTCTTGCTCCCAAAGACGGATGACTCGGTATCGATGCCTGGTGTTTGTTGCAGCGAACTGCTCAATAAAGACGGCTTCTGAGGTGGTGGACTTTAAAAAAATCACGACTTGCACAATTGGACAGCGATACTGGCGATACAGTCGCACCCAGTAATCCAGCATTCTAAATGGCAGCGGGGGATCGGATGCTGGCAGGGTTTGAAATTCTATGTGCAAGATCCGATTGCCAGTTTGCAGCAGAGTGAGAGAATCGGCGCGAATCGGTTCGGCGCTCAGTTCAGTTTTGAGTACCTGAATGTCGGTAGCTTCATCTGAGAGTAGCCAGCTTACAAACTCAGATGGGTATTCTTCTGCAAGGTATTTGCAAATGTTGTCGTAATCCAATGGAAAGTATGGAGAAACTACTTGGGATTTTACTAGGTGATAGCGATGGAGCGATCGCTACCACGCTACCGCGCAAGAACTTCTGAGAAATAGCGATTTATCATCTAGCGCTGGGAATCCTTAAATAGAAGGTGATTTTCTGTCGCGCTTCACTTCTATTCGTTATGAATCAGCCGAATTTTCGGGAACTTGCAAAGCTTGGAGATGTGAGAGCGATCGCTTCCCCATACAATTTTTGTCGGAAGCGATCGCATTTTTCGGGTTCTAGATGACTATCGTTGTTCTATCGGAAGGTAGTCAGCTTCGCGGGAACCCTTATAAATTTGGGTCGGACGATAGATGCGGTTTTCTCCTAACTGTTCCTTCCAGTGAGCTAGCCAACCAGCAACACGAGCGATCGCAAATACGGGTGTAAACAAATCTGTAGGAATGCCCATCTTTCGGTAAACCAAACCCGAATAGAAATCCACGTTTGGGTAAATTCCTTTTTCGCCTAATTTTTCCTCAAGTGCCCTTTCCAACTCCACAGCGATGTCGTAATACTTATCGTGACCAAATTTCTCAAACAGTTGTTCTGCCAAGTTTTGGAGAATTGTCGCTCGCGGGTCTTTCACTTTATAGACGCGATGACCAAAGCCCATAATTTTCGCTTTGCGCTGTAAGGCATCCTCTAGCCACGCACTAACATTTGCCACTGAGCCAATTTCTTCTAACATGGTGATGACTTCTTCATTCGCCCCTCCATGCAATGGCCCTGCTAAAGTTCCCACCGCTGAGGCAACGACTGCGTAGGGGTCGGTCAGGGTTGAAGCCGTCACCCGTGCCGAGAAGGTGGAAGCGTTCATCGTATGTTCTGCATGAAGCGTCAAGCAGACATCGAAAATCCGCGCCGCCAGGGGGTCGGGTTCTCGCTCGTTCAGCATATACAAGAAGTTAGCTGAATAGTCCAAGTCATCGCGAGGGCGCACAGGGTCGTTGCCTTTCCGCATCAATTGGAACGCCGCCACCATTGTGGGAATTTTTGCTAAGAGACGCACCACTGCTTCCCGAATATAAGCAGGGTTATCTAAAGCGCGACGAGAGTAAAACAAACCCAAAGCAGCGGCAGAAGCTTGCAGCGCATCCATTGGATGCCCGGTTTCCGGAAAACACTTCATCATGTCCCGGATGCGATATTTGATCCGCCGATGATAGCGAATTTCACTTTCAAAGGCCTCAAGTTCTTCCTTCGTGGGGAGCGTACCCCAAATTAATAAATACGACGTTTCTAGGAAGGTACTCTTTTCTGCGAGGTCTTCGATGCGAATGCCGCGATATTCCAGTATTCCCTGTTTTCCATCGACATAGCTGATACTGGATTGGGCAGCGGGAATGCCTTCTAGACCTGGTTTATACTCGCAGACAGTCATGTTGCTACGGATTGGGTGAGGGGAACATACTCAAGTTACCTTACCAGAAACAGTTTTTGTAGTCGCTAGTTTTACCAGAATTTCTAAACGGGGATTACAACAGCCACTTGGGTGAGGAAAGCAAAAACATCTGGCTATGACCCACGGGAGACTGAGTTTCTGGAAGGCTTAATCCAATCATGCCTGCTTTTTTCAGAATTAGGGCTTCTTGGGTATCGCCCCACACCAAAATTTCTGCCCAATTTCCCAAGTTAGGTTGATGACCTACCAGGGCTAATTCAGATCCGCCCGATCGCCGCCATTGCTCTAACCATCTCAGCCAAGCTTGGATGCCACCCCCAGGAGCCAGGTCGATTGATTCTTCTAGGTGGGAACACAAACCGGCTGCGACGAGAATTTTGGCGGTTTGGCGTGCCCTCACCAAAGGACTGGTGAGGATCAGGTCGAAGCGCACACCGATTTCATCCAGTCGTTTTGCTACTTTAACGGTTTTCTTGCGTCCCTCTTGGGTCAGTGATCGCGCTTCATCTTTGGCATCCTCAGATAGCTCGGCGGCGATTCCGTGGCGGATCAAATAAAGTTTCATGGGTTAATTGCTGATGGACGAAGGGAAGAGTTGCAATTCCATTCTTCCACTCGCTTCTACTCTCCATGAAGCAGATTGTCTTTTGGATTAACCAATCGAAGCAGCTTTTGCTTGATTTGGGTGTCATAAACTTCCCATTTCATCTTGGCGTACTCGGAATTTTCATTGAAGCCGCCCAAGAATCCCATCGGAATTTCAAAGCCGCCTGCTGAGAGTCGTCCGCCGCCGAAAAAGCGTCCTTGACTGTCTTGCCCAAAGGCTTCTTTGATAAACTCGTCAGGGTCGAGAGTCAGCTTGCTGGTTCTCAGGGAGCCAATTACAACTTCCAGTTCTTCGTCTTCGTCGTGGACGATTCCATAGACAACAGCAGTGTGGACGTTTTCTTCTGTTACGAGAAAATCTGCTGCTTGAGGGATGGCATCCCTGTCTTCGTAGCGAAGATAACCGACACCGGCGATGGAGAAGTTATTTTGCACAGTACGGTTGGTTAGCGATCGCTCGATTACATCCATCACCCGTTTTGAGCGATACGCCTGCAAGACTGCATTCAACAGTTGGGCGTCATAAAAACGGCTAAGATACCCCGCAGCCAGAAAATCCTCTTCCTGAGCTTGCATCAGCCGGTTGGTATCTGACCTCAGACCATGCATCAATGCTGTGGCACACTTTACGTGTTCGCTAATACCGCTATCCAGCTTTAGCAACCCTGCTTGGAGGTACTGGGTTAAAATTGTCGCCGTGGCTCGTGTAGAAGGGCGAATATCCGTAAATTCAGCATTCAGTTCCGTCTGTATACTGTGATGGTCAATCACAACCGTAATCGGGATTCCTGCCTTTTGTACCCAAGGCAGTAATTGACAGGTGGTGCCTTGGTTATCAATCAGAACGCAGCCCTGATACACAGAAAAGTCCTTCTCTTTTTCCTTCAGGCACTGGACGCTTAAGCGTTTTGCGGGTAAACCTGTGAGTTTAACCAAGGCAATATTCTCTTGGTGGCTCAGGGTGCCTGCGTACACAATATCGGATTGGATATTGTACTGTTTGGCAATCAGTTGATATGCCCACGCACCCGAAAGAGCATCCGGGTCAGGGAAATCTTGCAGAATTACCAGATGGCGATCGCCCCGGTGACGCTCCAAAGTCCGTCGTAGCGATTCCACTATTCTTTCTAGTGGTGGTTCGCTCAACGATCTTGCTGAATAATTACTAGATCCATTCCCTAGGTGTGTGGGAGCTTCCTGTTTTTGTTGAATTTCAACCACAGATTCCGAATCTGGCTTGGTCTCTAAAGGCTTTGACTCGGCGGCGATTGGAGAACCATTAAGAGGCTTGAGCAAATTAGATGGCATATTATGGATGATGCAGGTGTGCAAGGCTATAAGATTAGTATTCCAGTTGCTGCAACGGTCTCTCTCCTCACGCTTCCTGCCAAATATACGACAGTCAGTCAATCGCCCAAAGGGCATAAAAAAAGCGCAGTATAGAAACCCTTGTAAATGCTGCGAAAGTTCGCCTCTTTACTGCGAAAACAGGTTTCCAGAGACGCCGTGATTACGCTTGTCTTGATATAGATCTACCTATTGATCCGATCTTGACAAAAAAACTGGCAAACGGCACTCCCCCTGTGGTCGCGTTTTCCGGACTTGATCTTTTACCCTTTTACCGTTGCGCTCTTGCTCTTTGAGGGGTACCAATTGGCAATAAAGGGTTGAGGAAGGGTACGATGTTCCTCCTCCCCCACCCGTAGGGGCACTCCCCGTAACCGCCAGTCCCTTGACCAGCCAAATTTTAAAAACCCCCCGCAGTTGATCTAAATGCAGGGGGCTTAAACGCCAATCACATATTTTTTCCACTCCAGATGCGTACCACTTTTGAGGTGTTTCGCAACTTCAAAGTGCAGACTACTGTAGGGCTTACGGGGCGGTTGCCGCAACATCATGTTAGCTTCTTTAGGGGTGCGGCTACCTTTGTTAACATTGCAGCGCACGCAAGCGGTGACAATGTTTTCCCAGGTATCGCCGCCGCCACGAGAGCGGGGAATTACATGATCGAGCGTTAAATCGTCCCCTGTATAAGCGCAATATTGACAAGAATGACTATCGCGGTGCAGGATATTTCGGCGAGTCAGGGGAATTTCCTTGTAAGGAACCCGGACATAGTAGCGTAGCCGAATTACCGTCGGAAGTGGAAAATCTGAGTAGACATATTTGCCGTTGTGTTCAACCCGCTCTGCTTTCCCTTTGATCAACAAGACAGCCGCCCGCCGCCAGCTGGTAATGTTGAGCGGTTCATAAGAGGCGTTTAACACCAGAACCTTGCCCATAGGGTGATTGAGATATAGAGAAGATTTTTTCAGATGGTAACACAGTTAATCCAAACGCTGTCAGGGTCGAGAGATAGAGAGGGAACAGGAGGGTCAAGGAGTCGGGAAGAATTCCTGTCTCATTCAGACCTCAGACCGTACTCTTCACTCCTCAGCCTTCACTCCTGACTCTTCAGTCTTCAGGCCTCAGCACTGCATACGACATCCTCTAACAGTTCTGGGTCACACTCTCGGTCACATCTTGCTCTGGGCGATTGAAACCCCACAGCGACAGCAATCACACGCTTTTCTGACGGGGAATGCGATCGCGCCAGAATTCGATTCTGGTGGCTTAGTGCAAGATATCAGCTTAAGGGAAAACTCTAGTTAAAACCCAACTGTTCTTTGTTATGCAAAATCAATGATTACCTTGATTTTAGATAGAAGTTGATACACAACCCTCGCAAAGAGAAGACGTAAGATGAGAACTTATCTGGGTAAATAAAGTTAAATCTCAGCCAGCAAAAATACTCCTTAAATATTCTGTTTCCCGTTATTTCTTCGATAATTTCTATAAGCGCATCTTGTTCAAATAGAATTTATTTTAAAATAAAAAAAACTAATTTAAAAATATAAAAAATAACAACTCTATCAACAGATGTTTTAAAGACTCTCTTATAGTAATCCTATTTTAGTGGTGAGATGAGAGGGGTTCAGATCCCCAACTTCTTGGAGAAGTTGGGGATCTCGCCTTCACAAACCACTTAGGACAGCTATATAACATTTTGCTTTGACGTTGCGTGAAATTAGGCGAGCAATGATATACCTTCTGCACTTTTGGGGCACCCTATTTAGATAATAGGGTTTTGAGGGGGTAAAGAGATTGGTAGTTCTATCATCATTGCCTTTGACAGGGATGATACCCCGAACCTTAG
This sequence comes from Coleofasciculus sp. FACHB-1120, assembly GCF_014698845.1. Lineage (NCBI taxonomy): Bacteria > Bacillati > Cyanobacteriota > Cyanophyceae > Coleofasciculales > Coleofasciculaceae > Coleofasciculus > Coleofasciculus sp. FACHB-1120. The sequence goes on from NZ_JACJTV010000001.1 coordinate 338,383, forward strand.
ACAGATGAAAGACCATAGGACTCAGCACTCAGCACTCACCCGCCGCTTGGTGTGGGCTAGGAACTCTTGTCCTGGGGGCAATCGTCCTAAGAATTGCGCCATATACAAACTTACTACAGGCAGGAATGTGACGCCTGCGTGACGGGCGTCACATTCCTACGGTATCCAGTCTCACAACTTAGTGAGGTGACTGTCATACACTGTCAAGGTTTTCAATCACCAAATCTTTTTAAGAAAAAGTTTACATTTAGAATAAAGAATTCTCGATAGCGAAATGCAACTTCAAGTGACCAGTAAGCCCTCAAGAGTTCTCAAGACTTCCATACTCAAGGATGTCTTACCAGATACTCATCAGACTGAACCATTCACTAATTCAAACAATCTGGTGCAGAATATCCCGAAAGCTCAGGAAGTAATTTGTCAATTTTTTCTGGACATTGTTAAGCAATGGACGCCAGACTTAGTTTTATATGAGTTTAGAATTTTATTTGTTAATCCGGCTAAAGCGGTTGAATCAGCACACTTAAAAGCGCTTAGAACTATTATCCTTTCTAAGGATGAGGAAGAATTTAAAAATACCTTAAAGCGTTCTTGTTATATACTGCTCAATAACTGGATATTGTCTCGCAACTATCAAGCTTTGCAAGACTTAGTTCAATTAATTTCTAATTCTGCTGACGGTGATAGCATCTCTTCTCCGAGTACAAAATGTCTAAAAACTTGGCTTACAGATTTTGTGAATAGCCAAGACTACGAAGAACTTAAGTTATTTGTTTCTAAATATCAAAATCGAGAGCAAGACCATTGGAAGAGCCGTTATACTCCCTATTTGTTAACGCCTCAGTATGTTAATAAGAAGAATCCTGAAGAACAGCGCCAAGCGGCTAAAGGGTTATCAAAGCAGTTAAAAGAGCAGTTTAAGTTTGATCTGGCAATGTACACAGCCCATTCTGGGTCTACTGGATTTAACACTAAGGAAAACCAAAATCCTACGGCTTTGGGCGATCAAGCGCTCCGCTTAATTAAAAAAGTTATCGCAAAACGGGGTATGTTCAGCTATGAAAACATTGCGAATATTTTCCTGAAACAAACCAAACAACTGAAGTACAAGTATTTTAAGCAAGGCTTACTAAAATATTTATTTTATTCGACTGAAAGCCAAGGTGAGGTAAAAAACCTACAAACTAATTTAGGGAAAGCTTTAGAACCCCTCTATAAAGAGATTGATGAGGAAGAGGTCAATAGCCTGCTGCTGCTTAAAACCTGTAAACGGGTGATTGAATGTTTGACAATCAAGAAGAATGGTGAACCGGCTTCCCTGTTTATTTCATTAGCTTCTGAAGGAAAATCGGTTACTCTAGCAATCCTGCTGCTGAAGATTATTCTAATTTGTCCTCCAACTCGAACTCATTTAGAAGTTTGTCTTGCTAAATTAATTAAATATTATGAAGAGTATCCTCAAGAAGAATGTTCTTGGGTAATTAATTTCTTAGAAGTGATCAGAATTACTTTAACAATTTATACGGAAAATATTCAATTCGACTTAGTAAATATGGAAGAGGATAGTCTTTCTCCGGTGCCTAGCGTTAATGGGGCTGCTTATCGAGTTTTTTCTCGGAAGTATGGGAGATAACCGGAAAATTTGCAGTGGCTCTAGAGGGCTACTTGTTTAAAGCGGGGGCGCTAGAACGCATGTCTAAGACTAATTTTTCTCTTGTGATGCTAGCCATCAGACTCTCCCAACTCTGTTCACAAGAAAGCAAACAGAAAATCGCCAGTGTATCGCCAGCAACATGAATTGGCATACGTTGGTAAACCTGTAGGACGATCGCGATCGCATCTATATCGGTAGTAGCGTCGGTAAGGGCGTAGGTGGCGACTCTCAAAAAACTACTTCACCCGCCTATAAAAAAGGGGCGATTAAGGAATCACCCCTACTTGTGTGTTGATTTATACCATTTTGTTGTAGATTTGCCGCTTGTGCAAATTTTGAAATTCTGTTGCGGCATTGGTTTGGTCGTCCAAACTTCCAAATCTAAAATCCACACGGGGATTAATGGCTTGATGAAACGATTGGTTCCCCACCTGGCGTGCGTAACTCTTCAACCATCTCCTGTATCTCTAGGGGCGGTGGCGGAGTTAGACGCGAGACAACCCAGGTGACAACAAAGTTGATCGCCATGCCCAAGGTGCCAATTCCCTCAGCAGAAACGCCGAAAAACCAGGGTGGCATCCCATAAAATTTGACACCCGCAATGTATGAAATGGTAAAGATAAGCCCAGTTAACATTCCCGCGATCGCGCCTTCTCGATTTGTCCGCTTGTCGAAGATGCCTAAAATGATCACCGGGAAAAAACTTGCCGCCGCTAAACCAAAAGCAAAAGCTACTACCTGCGCCACAAAACCAGGAGGATTGATGCCGAAGTATCCGGCAATTGCGATCGCAAACCCGACCATAATTCGACCCACCATTACCCGTAGCGATTCTGACGCACCGGGATTAATGATGCGGTAGTAGATATCGTGAGCAACCGCACTGGAGATTACCAAAAGCAAGCCGGATGCCGTAGATAGCGCCGCCGCTAATCCTCCCGTCGCCACCAAGCCGATCACCCAAGGAGCAAGTTTTGCCACCTCCGGTGTTGAGAGAACGATAATATCCGGATCGATGCCGATCTCGCTGGTGGCTTTATCGGGCGTTAGCTGAATCCGCCCATCCCCGTTCTTATCTTCAAAGGTAAGCAGCTTGGTATTTTCCCACTTGTTCACCCAGTCGAGTTGATGAATTTCCTGAATCGTCTTGTTGTGCAAACTGTCGATCAGGTTATAACGGGCAAACGTTGCAAGTGCAGGAGCGCTCGTGTAGAGTATGGCGATGAATAGCAGCGCCCAACCCGCTGAGTAACGTGCCGCCCGGACATCGGGAACTGTGTAAAAGCGCACGATGACATGAGGCAGTCCCGCCGTTCCCACCATCAAAGCAATGGTAGTAAACAAAACATCCAGCATCGACTTGTTGACAAACGGTTTGGTGTATTCCTGAAAACCGAGGTCAACCTGGATTTGGTTTAATTTAGGGACGATATCGCTAAAAGGGAACGCCAGTTGGGGGATCGGGTTGCCGGTGAGCAGCATGGCGAGCGCGATCGCGGGAATCAAGTAGGCAATAATCAATACGCCGTACTGTGCCACCTGAGTCCAGGTAATCCCCTTCATTCCCCCCAAAACGGAGAAAAAGCCGACAATCACCATTCCAATAATCACGCCAGTGCTTACATCTACTTGCAGGAAGCGGCTGAACACAATTCCCACACCCCGCATCTGTCCCGCGACGTAGGTCATGGAAACAAAAATCGCCGCCACGACTGCCACTAAACGGGCGACATTAGAGTAATAGCGATCGCCGACAAAGTCCGGCACCGTATATTTACCGAACTTCCGCAAATAGGGAGCCAGCAACAACGCTAGCAGAACATAGCCACCCGTCCAACCCATCAGATAGATCGAGCCGTCGTAACCCAAGAAGGAAATCAGCCCTGCCATTGAGATAAACGACGCCGCTGACATCCAATCTGCTGCTGTTGCTGCACCGTTGGCGATGGGTGGAACTCCACGCCCAGCCACGAAAAAGCCTGCGCTTTCTTTAACGCGCGACTGCCAACCGATGTAGAGGTACCCAATGAAAGAAAGACTAACCAATAAAATAGTCCAGACTTCAACTGACATTTTTTCCCTCACTCATCGATATCGTATTTGCGATCGAGCTTATCCATCTGCACGGCATAGATGAAAATCAGCGCTACAAAGACAAAAATAGAACCCTGCTGTGCCATCCAGAAGCCGAGGGGAACGCTACCAAAACGCACCGCATTCAATGGCTCAACTAACAGAATGCTAAAGACGAGAGATACTAGCGCCCACACAATCAAAAGATTCCGAATTAAAGCAGTATTGGCTCGCCAGTAAGCCTGACGTTTATCTTGATGCATAGATTTTTGCTGTTGCCAGAATCTCAAATGAGAATAACTTGATTAGATTATCAGGAGTAGAAGCGATCGCGCTCTTTCGATCCAGCCATCCAGCAGCGAAACATCTCGTAAAAATAAACGTAAAATCCCGGAGGGATATAACCTCGGTTCCTACAAAATGCGGGTTTTTGAAGATTAACACTCACCTGCTCAGCGTATACCGCAACGCTCTGGCTGCTTAAAGTTAGGAAGTAGCAGAAAATCTGCGATCGCTTCCGAGTAAATACATAAATTGCTGTTTTAAAAACAAAATGCAAAATTTTGTAAGAATTGGGACGAATACTCTGCATCATTAGTCGGAAGCAATGGGAATACTAATAACAGATAACCGGGGAGTTAATCTCTAAGAGGGCTACTGTGAACAATCCCAAGCATCCAAACGAACCAACTGAGCCGCTGGCTAAAGCAGAGTCCGAACTCAATACATTTTTTAACCTGTCCCTCGATCTCTTATGCATTTGCGGGCAAGATAAGTACTTCCAGAAACTCAACCCCGCCTGGGAGAGAGTTTTAGGCTGGACGCTGGAAGAATTGATGTCGCGCCCTTGGATAGAGTTTGTTCATCTAGAGGATATGGATGCAACGCTAACAGCATCCACACAATCTGCTGAGAATGCGATCGTCCATTTTGAAAATCGCTATCTCTGCCAGGATGGTAGCTATCGATGGCTGTCTTGGAGAACGTTACCGCATCAAAATGGATGCTTCTATGCAGTTGCCAAAGATATCACCGAGCATAAAACCGTTGAGTTAGAACTACAACAACTCACCGCCCAAGTTAAGCAACAATCCACAAACCTCGACCAAATTCTCTCAGCTTCTCCAGATCGGATTTATCTGATCGATAGAGCGGGAAAATATGCCGATACTAGCCTTGCAGGTGCCCAAGCACTGGGGTTCCAGCGTAGCGATATGGTAGGGAAGACAGGGCAAGAACTCGGCTTGCAACCGGAAAATATGGGGTCAATTGAAGCGCACCATCAGACAGTATTTTCTACCGGGCAACCGATGACTGGCGAAGCTTGCCTTCCCACCACCGAGGGTTTCAAGCACTACGAGTACATTATCACCCCGATCCAAAATCCAGATGCCAGTGTGGATGCAATCCTTAGCACTGTCAGAGATATTACGAGTCAAAAGTGGGCAGCCGCCGCCCTAAAAGAAGCCAACGAAGAACTAGAAAAGAGAGTAGAAGAGCGTACAGCAGAATTACAACAGGTAAACGAACAACTTCGGGATGAAATTAGCCAAAGCCTGCGACACGCAGTGCTAGGCCAGCGTGCAGAAGCAGCACGGCGCGAGAGCGAAGAAAGATTCCGCCGAGTTTTTGATGATGCTCCTATCGGTATCACCTTAGTCAGAAAACCTGACTGTCAGTTTTTCATGGTAAATCGAGCCTTTTGTGAAATTTTGGGTTACACGGAGTCAGAGCTGATTGCCCTTAATCTTTTTGAAATTAACCATCCCGAAGATTTGGAAACGGAAACGCCTTATCTCAAGCAAGTCATTCAGGGAGACATAGACAGCTATCAGCTTGAGAAGCGTTATATCAAGAAAAACCAAGAAATTTGCTGGGTGAAGTTAACAGCAACGGTAATCCGGAATGAAATTGGAGAAGTCCTCTATGAATTAGGCATGGTTGAGGATATCACCGAGCGGAAACGAGCTGATGCCGAAATTCGGAATGCGATGGAAAAAGAACGGGAACTCTGCGAACTGCGTTCTCGCTTTGTTACCACCGTATCCCACGAATTTCGCACCCCGTTGAGCATCATCATTTTGTCTGCCAGATTGCTAGAACGTTTCCCACATCAAGCAACTGAAGAGAAAAAACGCGAGTATTTTGCTCGCATTCAAGCAGCTGCCAAAAATATGACCCATCTATTAGATGATGTGTTGTTTATTGGTAAAGCAGAAGCCAAGAAGCTCGCATTTAATCCAGCACCTTTAGATTTAGAAAAATTCTGCCGCGGCCTCGTGGAAGATATCCAAGTGACAATTAGCAAGCAACACGCGATCGCTTTCGCTTGTCAAGGTCAGACTACCCATTTTTGCATGGATGAAAAGTTGCTTCGGCAAATTTTTACGAATTTACTTTCAAATGCCATTAAGTATTCCCCGAAAGGCGGCAATATTCGATTCGACTTAGTTTGCGAACAAGGAACAGCACTTTTCCTCATCCGAGATCAAGGAATCGGTATTCCTCCCGAAGCCAGAACACGATTATTTGAATCTTTTCATCGAGCTGATAATGTGGGGACAATTCAGGGTACTGGATTAGGACTTTCTATCGTTAAAAATTGTGTGGACTTACACGGTGGAAAAATTGCAGTAAACAGTGAAATTGGAGTGGGAACGACCTTTGCAGTTACGCTTTATTCAAGTAATTGTGGGTCTAAAGTAGAGGCTATTAATTCTCTGGTTCAAGCTTCATAAATCCTGGAAATCATTTTGCTAAAAATATTTTCTAACATCAAGGCATTTATCTAAATTTGAGCTTAGATATTTCCTCCCTTTTTTAGGAACTGCCTCAAAATCTCGCTGGGTTTCCGATCCCATGTATCGATGTGATTGTAAATTAAACCGTCTTTATTAAGTTTATAAGTAGAGTAACCATTAAAAAATAGGCGAGGTTTCCAGGGAAGGCGCAAAACACCGCGCACAGTCCAATTCGCCCTAATCGTATCTTCATCTGTCTGCGCCACATCATGAAGATCGAAAAATATCTCTGTAAAAAATAGCTGCGCGTGAAATCGCAACGTCCAAAAGATAATCCGATAGTTGAATTTGCATTTAAATTTATTCACTGGATCTTCAAAGTAGATATCCTGCGTATAAATGTCGTAGGAAATATCTCTTTCAAAAAGCATGGGTAGATCATTTTTAAGCGTTTCCACCACTTGTTCTACTTGTAATTGATATTCCACCCGCATTCTCTCCTCAACCAGCGGCACAGTGATGATTTTAGCGGCTTTTTAACTTCTTTTTTTGCAGAAAACCGGATTCTATACCATCTGCGATTTTACATCGATTTTCATCGATTGTTTCTTGTCTATGGATGCGATCGCTTACAAAGTAATAAAAGATCCGAAATTCTACAGTAGACGGTATCTCCAGCTAATGCTGTGTCAGGGGGTTAGCGACAAAGATTTCTAGTCAAAAGTCTTCTGCCTAAAAATAAACTGATAGTTGCTGTCTAGATGACCTGCTAGCCATCCGTAATTTCTCTGAAATCTGTCGATTAACACATAAATAGTCAAAGTCGATTGTTTGCACAAATTGTAAGCAAATTGTTACCTTATTCATGAAAATCAACAAATATATGAAATATTCCAAGATAAGATACAAATTGAATATTAAATGTAAAAACTATTACAGCCATAAATCTTGATGCTAAAATTTGTGCAAAATTTTTTGTCAAAAGATTTTATTCCCCACGGGCATTGTTACCTGTGGAAGCCTGGATTAGTGTGGCTGCACATTACATCTGATATTTTGATCGCAGTCGCTTATTATTCGATTCCAATCATGCTGGTATATTTTGTCTCCAAAAGGCGAGATATGCCCTTTTACGGGATATTCCTGTTGTTTGGAACATTCATTGTTGCGTGCGGTACGACGCATCTAGCAGAGGTGGTGACGCTGTGGCATCCGTATTATTGGCTATCAGGATTCTTGAAAGCTTTTACGGCTGGGGTTTCTGTGTATACAGCGTTGGTACTAATGCCCTTGATTCCTCAAGCACTTGCATTTCCTAGTCCAGCGCTATTAGAAATTGCCAACAATACACTAGAAAAGGAAGTTGCCGAGCGCCAAGCCACTGAAGAAAAACTACGAAAACTCACATTAGAGTTAGAAAGACGAGTTGAAGAAAGGACTGCGGCGCTACAATCTGCCAACATCTTGTTACAACAGGAAATTGTCGAACGCCAGCAGACAGAAGCGGCGTTACGGGAAAGCGAGGCGCAATATCGTCGCATTGTTGAAACCACGACTGAGGGAATCTGGGTTCTCGACACCGCAGGTAATACATCTTTTGCGAACAATCAGATGGCCCAAATGCTAGGCTATACCGTCCCTGAGATGCTAGGTCAGACTTTATTTGCATTCATGGATGAGGAAGCTCAGGCGATCGCGATCGCTCACATGGAACGTCGCCGCCAAGGAATTAAAGAACAGCACGACTTTAAATTCAGCCGTAAAGATGGCGCTAACTTGTGGGCGATTGTTGCGACCAATCCTATCTTCGATCAATCAGGGCAATACATCGGTGTCTTAGGAATGATTACCGACATTACCGAACGTAAAACCGCCGAGGAAGCCTTACGACAATCAGAAGCGCAATTGAGACAACAAACAAACCAGCTAGAACAAGCTTTTCGAGAACTTCAACAAACCCAAGCAAAGCTCGTTCAGAGCGAAAAAATGTCCAGTTTGGGGCAGTTAGTCGCTGGAATTGCTCACGAAATTAATAACCCAGTTAACTTCATCTACGGCAATCTCACCCACACCAACGACTATACTCAGGAACTGCTCAATCTCCTCTCCCTCTACGAGAAACACTATCCTAATCCGGTTCCTGAAATTCAAGCCCTTCTAGAGATGAGCGATTTCCAATTTATGAAGAACGACCTCCCAAAGCTGCTGGCATCGATCAAGGTGGGGGCAGAACGCATCCGTCAAATTGTATTGTCGCTGCGAAACTTCTCTCGACTGGATGAAGCGGAAATGAAAAGCGTTGATATTCATGAGGGAATTGAAAACACTTTGCTGATTTTGCAGCATCGCTTGAAGCAAGTTGGAGGCACTTCAGGCGTTCAGCTGCTTAAAGAGTATGGCGAGTTGCCACAAATCGAGTGCTATCCAGGTCAGCTCAACCAAGTATTTATGAATATTCTCACTAATGCAATTGATGCCCTTGAAGAGGCAATTGGGAATGGGTCATGGGTCATGAATGATGAGAAACAAAGGACTCATGAACAATTACCGACTATTCGGATTCGCACTCAAATGCTAAACAGTAATCAGCTCGCAATATACATTGCAGATAACGGTTCTGGCATCAGCAAAGAGGTACAGCAACGAGTGTTCGATCCGTTCTTCACCACAAAAAGCATCGGCAAAGGCACAGGGTTGGGCTTATCAATCAGTTATCAGATTGTGGAAAAACACGGTGGTCAATTAAAATGTATTTCTTCAGCCGGACTCGGGGCAGAGTTTGCAATCGAAATTCCTATCCATCAGACCCGTCGGCAGCCTACTTTAGTGAAGGAATCTACCCTGTTTTTGGCTCCTTAAAAAAATTGATGAATTGAGAAAATAGCCGGTAACGATCTCCTGGAAGCTAGAAAATACAGTATTTACAGAATTGATAAATTTTATAGCTTATCCAGATATAAAAAAATAAATAATGACTATTGTTTTGTTAGTTAAAGCTCTAATTTAGTTGGGTCTATAAATAATCTTTCTAACCCTGTATAAAGAACTATTTACTATGTCTGCAAACTAATAATATTAAAAATTTATTAAGGTGATTTGTGACCAAAAAAGTAAATTTTTGTGACTTAGATCCCTAAAGAATCAATATAAATTAAGGTAAAAGTAAAATTACCCATATAAATATAGCTAGCCTAGATGCGGAAAAACAGAATATGGTAAATCTGAACCGGATAGGTATATTTGAAGCTATATCTCAAAGAATAACTAAAGCTGGTGCCAGAAAAAATGTCGCTAGCATCCAATCTGGAGAAGTACCTTGGGTGAAAGCGCCTATGCCTAGCCATGAAGCAGCAAGGCTAAAAGCCCTCCAGCAGTATGAGATTCTTGATACTGCTCCCGAACAGGCTTTCGACGATCTAGTCTCTGTGGCGGCACATATTTGCGGAACACCAATTGCGCTGATTAGCCTCGTCGATCAGCATCGGCAGTGGTTCAAGTCGAAAATCGGTGTGGAAGTATCAGAAACACCGCGAGATATTGCCTTTTGCTCCCATGCGATTCTGCAAACCGATCTGTTTGTCGTCTCAGATGCAACAGCCGACGAACGGTTTGCAACGAACCCTCTAGTCACGACTGACCCTAATATCCGCTTTTATGCAGGTGCGCCTCTAATTACACCTGCGGGTTATGCCTTAGGAACGCTGTGCACGATTGACTTTGTGCCGCGTCAACTCACGCCTGAGCAGCAAGAAGCCCTTTTAGCACTGGGTCGTCAGGTCGTCGCGCAACTTGAACTCAGACGTAATTTAGTCAATATGCAACAAGCGATCGCTGAGCGCTTGCAAGCAGAAAGCCTCTTAGGTAGTCAGAAGTGTGTACTGGAAATGATTGCCAGAGGAGACGGTCTTACTAGTGTCCTCAACGTTATATGTTGCAATATTGAGAAGCATTCTAGTAATATGCTCTGTTCAATTCTTTTGGTGGATGAGAACAGAAAAAATCTGCGCTACGGTGCCGCGCCTAGCCTTCCTGAAAGCTATAATCGTGCTCTTGATGGAATACCAATTGCACCGAGTGTTGGCTCTTGCGGGACAGCTGCCTATTGGAAGGAACCCGTAATTGTCTCAGATATTGCCATCGATCCGTTATGGAAAGATTACCGCGAGTTAGCGTTGAGCAACGAATTGCGAGCTTGTTGGTCTACACCGATTTTGAATTCGGATGGCAAGGTGTTGGGTACTTTTGCCATGTACGACTCCCAGCCCTGCACCCCTAATTCTTATGATTACCAACTAGTTGAAATAGCAACAAACTTGGCAGGAATTGCCATCGAGCGCCTACAGACAGAAACCGCACTTCAGAAAGCACACGAAGAGCTAGAATTCCGGGTTTGGGAACGAACGCAAGAGCTACAAAAGGCGAATCAGACATTGCAAGCCGAAATCGAGGAGCGCCAGCAAGCAGAAGCAGCGCGGCGGATTTCCGAGGAAAGGTTCTTTAAAGCCTTCCGTTCCAGTCCGGATGCAATCACGATCAGTACGGTGGCAGAGGGACGCCTTGTCGAGGTCAACGATACTTTGCTCTACATTACTGGTTATACCCGCGAAGAACTCATCGGTCGCACCACAGTTGAGCTGAAGATTTGGCCAAATGTAGAAGAGCGCAATCGCATGAAGCAGATATTGCTGGAGGAAGGATCTGTTCGCAACATAGAATTTACCTTCCGCATCAAGTCAGGTGAGGCGCGGGTGGGATTGCTATCAGCAGAAATTATTGACTTTGACAATCAGCCGTGTCTTCTCGCTGTGAGCCGAGATATTAACGATCGCAAGCAGGCAGAAGAAGCGCTTAACGTACAACAAAAGTTTCTTCGCCATGTAATTGACGCCACCCCAAATTTGATTTTTGTCAAAGACTGGGATGGAAAATATACTCTGGTTAACAAAGCCTTAGCAAATATTTATGGAACAACTGTTGAAAATTTACTTGGCAAAACTGATGCTGATTTCAATCGGAATGCTGAGGAAGTAGAACAGTTTCTCCGTGATGACAGAGAAGTGATGACACTATCATCGGAAAAAATTATCTCTGAGGAAACCCTCACCGACTCTACAGGGAAGGTGCGATGGTTTCAAACAACTAAGAAGTCTCTAGTCTCGCCAGATGGAAAAGCCCAACAAGTGCTGGGTGTTTCCACAGATATTAGCGATCGCAAACGGGTAGAGGATCTATTAATCTACGATGCCTTTCACGATAAGCTGACAGGCTTAGCAAACCGTGCCTTGTTCATGGATCGACTCGGACATTTGGTTGAGCTAACGAAACGGCGTCAGGATTACTTGTTTGCTGTACTGTTTCTCGATCTCGATCGCTTTAAGGTGATCAATGACAGCCTTGGGCATACAATCGGAGATCAACTACTTGTCGAAATCGCTCGCAAGCTCCAGACGTGTCTGCGTCCTGGAGATACGGTTGCCCGTCTTGGGGGAGACGAGTTCACTATTCTTCTAGAAGATATTCAAGATGTGAGTGACGCCACCCGCGTTGCGAACCAAATTCAAAATGAACTCGCTTTACCTTTTAATCTAAACGGGCAGGAAGTCTTCACCAGTGCTAGTATTGGCATTGCCTTCAATACCACAGATTATCACCAGCCGGAAGACCTCTTACGCGATGCCGACATTGCCATGTATCGTGCTAAGGCATTGGGTAGAGCGCGTCATGAGGTCTTCGACATGACAATGCACACTCGCGCTGTGGCACTTTTGCAGTTAGTAACTGACTTGAGGCAGGCTGTTAATCGCCAAGAGTTTCTACTTCACTACCAGCCCATTGTGTCGCTCTCTACAGGTCAAATTACCGGATTTGAAGCCCTAGTGCGCTGGCAACATCCAGAACGCGGTTTGATTTCCCCAGCCGAGTTTATTCCAGTGGCAGAAGAAACGGGACTAATCGTTCCCATCGGTTGGTGGGTATTAAGGGAAGCTTGCCGTCAGATGCGTGTATGGCAAACACAACAATTAACAATCAGCGTAAATCTATCTAGCAAACAGTTTACGCAGCCTCATCTCGCTCCAGCAATCCATCAGATTTTAGAGGAAACAGGTTTAGATCCTGGCTGTTTGCGGTTAGAAATCACTGAAAGCGCCGTGATGGAGAATGCTGAATCTGCGATCGCGACCCTCTTAGAATTGAAAAAACTAGGCGTCCAGATATATATTGATGACTTCGGCACGGGTTATTCATCTTTAAGCTATCTGCACCGATTTCCGATTGATACGTTGAAAATTGACCGCTCTTTCGTCGGGAGAATGAGCAGTGATAGCGAGAATTGGGAGATTGTCCGTACCATTATCACACTGGCTCACAACTTGGGTTTGGATGTGATTGCAGAAGGAGTAGAAACGGCAGAGCAACTTGCTCAACTCAGAACTCTGCAATGCGAATATGGGCAAGGTTACTTTTTCTCCCGACCCCTGGATGTTGTCGCAGTGGAGACATTAATGGCAGCAGAGCGTCAGTGGTGAGGGAAATTGGCTGTTTTGTTCTGATAATGCGGATTTTCCTAATACCCATACAGAGAGAATAACGGAAGCATCCCCTGAACTGCGCTTTTCCGGCTCTTGGGGTAGGCGTTCTCTTTGCTGCTCGTTTTTCCCATAAATTTAATAATTCCTTGGGTTCAAATTAGAAAAAATAAATACAATAAGTATAAATACATATTCAACCGAAAAAGGTTGGAGTTAGCCATGAACAATGTGCAGTACGCTTTTGTACTTCGACGACTGGCTACTATTTTGGCTGTAGCGATTTTGTCTTTGAGCCTGACAGCAGCCGTCACCGGAATTCTTCTATCTTTCTACTACGAACCGACCGCAGGTGGAGCTTATAATTCCTTGAGGGAAATCAAATCAGAGATTCCCAATGGTTGGCTAATTCAGCGTCTCCATGAGATTGCTGGAAATGGATTAATTGGGACTTCTCTGATAGCGATCGTTGTGATGTTTCTCGGTGAAAAATTTCGCCGAAGCTGGCTGACCGCTTGGATAAGCGGAATTTTACTTACTTTGGTAGCGATCGCGCTTGGTTGGACTGCCATGCTTCTCGATTGGACACAGTTAGGGTACTGGCGTTTCACCATCGAATTAGGCACAGTAGAAGCCGTCCCTGGAATTGGTTCCCTACTCCGAGAAATCCTCACGGGGGGTGGAGCCATCAATACGGTAACAGTTGCCCATTTGTACACGTTGCATAGTTACATTCTTTCAATTGGGGCGCTGATTCTGGCAGTGATTCATCTCGGAGGACTATTGCTACAAGAAAAAGAAGAGAAGCAGACGCTGATAGAATCAGAAGCAAAATTCAGCTGACATACATCTAAATCACCCAAAAAAACTCAAACGTCTATGTCCGTCCCTCACCAACTGGCGGTTGGCAGCAATAGACAAGCCATTGTCATCGGTGGCAGTATGGCTGGGCTACTGGCAGCGCGAGTGCTTGCCGAACGCTTTGATCAAGTGACGATGATTGAACGCGATCGCATCCCAGACAAATCAGAGACGCGCCGAGGTGTACTCCAAGCCCACCAAGCTCACGTTCTGCTGTTGCGGGGTCAGCAGATTTTGGAGCAAATGTTTCCTGGATTGGCTGCTGAATTATCGGCTGCTGGCGCTACTGCTTTGGACTGGACGTTAGACTGTCCCATGCTAGATTTTGGCGGTTGGGCACCCCGCTTTTCCTCCGGACTGGTGACTCGTGCTTGTAGCCGGAACCTCTTGGAGTGGACGATTCGCCGCCGACTGGCTGCTTACAGCAATGTACGCTTTCTGGAAGAATGCCAAGCAACCGAGTTGTTGTCCGACACCAGCAAAACTAAGGTGACGGGCGTACAGGTGCAATTTCACAACCACGGGCAAAACACTAGCGCCGCAGATGTAGAGACGCAAAATTCCGCGTCTCTAGCAGCCGATCTGGTCGTGGATGCAACTGGACGGAATTCCAAAACCCCTGAGTGGTTAAAGGCATTAGGTTACACACCGCCTCAAGAGACAGTCATTAACTCATTTTTAGGCTACGCCAGCCGTTGGTATCAGCGCCCAGCTGATTTCCAAAGCGATTGGAAATCAATCGTGGTGTGGTCTAAACCTGGGGAAAACTCTCGCGGTGGGCTGCTTTATCCCTGTGAGGGTGACGCTTTTGTGATTACCCTGGCTGGTTTGGGTCGAGACTATCCACCCAGCGACGAAGCTGGCTTTTTGGAATTTGCCCGCAGCTTGCGATCGCCGATTCTCTACGAAGTCGTCAAACAAGCCCAACCGATTTCACCCATCTACTGTCATCGCGGCACAGAAAACTGCCTGCGCCACTACGAACAATCGAGATTGCCAGAAAACTTTGTCGTCTTAGGCGATGCCGTCTGTTCCTTCAATCCTATCTACGGTCAAGGTATGACCGCCGCGGCGATGGCTGCATTAACCCTGGAGGAGTGCTTGAAAGAGCAATTTCAGCGTCACTCTCAAGACGATTTAACGGGTTTAACGCGGCGTTTTCAAAAGCAACTGGCTAAAGTGAATCATATCCCTTGGCTGATGGCGACCGGCGAGGATTTCCGCTGGCCTACGACCGAGGGCGGTCAAGCCGATCTGAAGACCCGATTTATGCAACGGTATCTGGATCGTGTGAGGTTAATCACGGTTGAGAGTCCCGTAGCGTTCAAAGTTTTCATAGAAGTGCTGCATCTGCTGAAACCACCCACCGCCTTTTTTCAGCCTCGTATCTTAATGCAAGTGCTAAGGCAGGTAATCACTCGGCGTCAGCAAGATCAACCGAATGCTAATGAACTATCTCTTCCGAAGCTGCCGTCTTCTGCTGTTGATTCGTTAACCTGAAGAGTGTTCGCATCGGCGATGAATCGCCGATGCCATGACTACAACAGCAAAGGAGGTATCTATGTCTGTGCTAGAGGGTTCTTGGAAGCACGAATATATCACCAGCAACGGAATTAAGCTGCACTACGTCACCCAGGGAGAAGGCCCTTTGATGTTGATGCTGCATGGGTTCCCAGAATTTTGGTACTCCTGGCGGCATCTAATCCCCGAATTTGCTAAAGATTATAAAGTCGTCGCCCTTGACTTGCGCGGTTATAACGACAGCGATAAGCCAGCAGACCAATCGGCTTATGTGATGGATGAATTTATTAAAGATGTTGAAGGGGTAATTCAGGGGCTGGGATACTCTAGCTGCGTGCTGGTGGGTCATGACTGGGGGGGCGCGATCGCTTGGAATTTTGCCTACGCATTCCCCACGATGGTAGACAAGTTGATTGTCCTAAATCTGCCTCACCCTGCCAAATTTGCCGAAAATATGCGTAATCCTCAACAACTATTACGCAGTTCCTATATCTTCTTTTTTCAGCTACCGTGGCTACCAGAATTTCTCTTACAATCCTTCGATTACCAATCGATTGAAACGGCTATCACGGGTATGGCTGTTAATAAGAATGCCTTCACCAAAGCCGATCTGGATGCCTATAAACAAGCTGCTGCAAAACCCGGTGCCCTGACAGCCAGCCTGAACTATTATCGCAATCTTTTTCAGCAGAGAATGCTCAGTCAAGATTGGAGTATTCTCCAGGTTCCTACGCTAATGATTTGGGGAGAGCAAGATACTGCACTTGGTAAAGAACTGACTTACGGAACTGAAGCGTATGTCAAAGACTTTACGATTAAATACATTCCCGACTCTAGTCATTGGGTGCAGCAAGAGAAACCGCAACTGGTCACTCAATATATGCGAGAGTTCCTTTCAGCTACCAACAGCTAATCGATTGCTGATTCTGCAACTTTTTAAATTAGCTCACTTTGCTGCTGAGATTAACTTTCAAGGTGCCAATCAAGAGGCTGAAGCTGCTTTTTAAATTCTAAGCAGCTCCAGCCTTAAAGCGACAGATTGCCAATCTATCAACAATATTACCTTAGTCTCATCTAATAGCGATCGCGCTTTCCTGGCGATGTGGGGAAAATGCGATCGCGCTCCTCCATCCTCCACCGCAAAAACCAGACACAATAGTTAACATACTGACAAAAGAGCATTTACAATCAAAGACTGCCCCTAAAAGTTCCTTACCATGTCCTCAGATGATATCCGCGCCACGCGGTTAGAGAAAGTCGAACAGCTAAAGCAACTGGGAATGAATCCCTACGCTTACCAGTGGGAATCCAGCCACCATGCGGCGCAATTGCAGGAAAAATACGCAGATTTGCCCAGCGGTGAAGAAGTTGAGGTAGAAGTCGCCATTGCTGGACGCATTATGGCGCGTCGCGTCTTCGGCAAACTTGCCTTCTTTACCTTGCAAGACGAAACTGGCTCGATTCAGCTGTATCTGGAGAAGAAAAGAATCGATGAAGGGATGGCAGATGTCCCGGATGCCTTTAAACACCTAAAGGATCTAACGGATGCCGGGGACATTTTGGGAGCCAAGGGGACAGTTAAACGCACGGAAAAGGGTGAGCTATCGGTTTACGTGAAACAGTACGCGATTCTCACCAAGTCGCTGCTGCCTTTACCGGATAAGTGGCATGGATTGACGGATGTCGCCAAGCGCTACCGTCAGCGTTACGTGGATTTGATTGTCAATCCGGAAGTGCGAGAAACTTTCCGACGCCGCGCTCTGATTACCGCCGGAATTCGCCGCTATTTGGATAAACTTGGGTTTATTGAAATTGAAACGCCGGTGTTACAAGGAGAAGCTGGTGGTGCGGATGCGCGTCCCTTCGTCACCTATCACAACACGCTGGATATGGAGTTGTATCTGCGGATTGCAACAGAACTCCATCTGAAGCGGTTGATTGTCGGCGGATTTGAGAAGGTTTTTGAATTGGGGCGGATTTTCCGGAATGAGGGGATTTCTACGCGCCACAATCCCGAATTCACCACGATTGAGGTTTATCAAGCCTACGCCGACTATCAGGACATGATGGCGCTGACGGAGGGAATTATTACCACTGTGGCGCAAAAGGTGCTGGGGACGCTGGAAATTACTTATCAAGGCGAACCGATTAACTTAACACCGCCTTGGCGTCGCGTGACCATGCACGACTTAGTCAAGGAGCAAACTGGCTTAGATTTTGCCGCTTTCCCAACGCTGGAAGCTGCGATCGCAGCAGCAAGTGAGGCAGGGATCGGAGGCGCACAAGAATGCAAATCGATTGGCAAAATTCTTAACGAAGCCTTTGAGCAAAAATGCGAACCGAATCTGATTCAGCCGACGTTTGTGCTGGATTATCCGGTGGAAATTTCTCCCCTGGCGAAGCCGCACCGCTCGAAACCGGGGTTGGTAGAGCGATTTGAGTTATTTATCGTCGGACGGGAGACGGCGAATAGTTTCTCAGAATTAACCGATCCTATCGATCAGCGGCAACGACTGGAAGCGCAAGCGGCGCGGAAGGCAGCGGGAGATTTGGAAGCGCAAGGCGTGGATGAAGATTTCCTGACAGCGCTGGAGTATGGAATGCCGCCGACAGGTGGTTTAGGGATTGGGATTGACCGCTTAGTGATGCTGCTAACTGATTGTGCCAGCATTCGGGATGCGATCGCTTTCCCCCTCCTCAAACCCGAAAAATCCGACGCTCCCCCAGAATCAACCTAACCCCAGCCCCTTCCCGATGACGAAAGGGGAGAATTAAAAAGAACCAAACAACCCAAAAATTTCTCTCTAACCCTCTCTTAGTAGGGGAGAGTTAGGGAGAAATAGGGAGAGGTTAAGGAAAGGTCAATATCGCTAATTCGACACTTCTGCCATTTCAATCACGCGACCATCCAAATCTTTTACCAAGAAATTCAATGGTTTGTCCCGACGAATTTTGTGCTTGACGCCCCGCATTTGCACCCGCATCAGCACCATTTCTAAACAATCGTGGTCAAAACAAACGTGCCGTTGCTGGTTTTTCTTCCCCAAACTGGCTCCAGAAATTACGTGCAGTTGGGTGTTCTTCTTGAGCTGATACCATAAACCTTCCGTACCATTCAGCTTTTGGGTAGCGGTGCTTCCTCCCAACGTGGGTGAGAGATAAAGCGGATCGATGGCGGTAGCTCCCAATGTTTGCTCATAGTTGTAATAGTAGTGCAACGGCACTTCTGCAACTGGCAAATCTAGCAAGCCTTCATAGAACTGTCGCGCTGTGTCTAAATCGGACACCATGACGGTATGGACTTTTGGGGCGCTGGTGAGAAACATCCACATAGCACCGGCGTAGGCTGCCAAGAGCATCACCATGATGCCTTGAGTAGACAAGAGACCATCTAGAGGTAATTCAGGGAAAAAAGCACCTAAATGAACGAGCTGAGGCAGAAGAGAAATCGTATCAATTGCTGCTAGAACCATGAACCTACAAGGCTTGAAGAACTCTATTGAAAACTAAACTTACGGTTGCACATAACACTTTGACTCTAAACGAGTCAAGAGTGCTATTTAATTCTATCAAGCTTAAACGAGTCTCTAAAATACTCCGCAAGTCGGCCGAAGTTGAATCAAACTAGCGCTACAAGTTATCCAGCTCGATATTGAGATAAGCGATGGTGGCTATAGGAATCCCATTTGAGTAGTAAATTAGCGGTTTAGACACTCGATTTCTCTAAAGTCGGCGGTGTTGTCTTCACGAAATGAGAAGGATAATCAGAAGGATACAAGTTTGTTGAGCGCGAACCGACAGGTCGGCGCTTTGCGATCGCAACGGAATCTATCGCAACGAAGCGATCAAATTAGCTAAAAAAATAAAGTGCGATTGGCACTCTTGTCACCGACTAAAAAGACAAGTATCATTTCCATTCGTCAAAACACTAGATATATTAGGGATCGTTCCTGGATAGAATGACTCCAGTAAGTGATTCAAAATCGTGCAAATTCCTCATTTCCCTGAAAGCAATCATCCGATTGTCAAATCGCTGTTTCATTACAGCGATCAGGAATTACTGACTTTGTTTCAGCGCCATCCGGAGCAGGGGCGCTTCTTCATAGCGCTTTTCAGTCGCTATAGTCCGATTGTTTATACCCTGATTCAGCATTTGGCGCGATCGCCTGTACAAGCAGACTACCTCTTCGCCCTCACCTGGCGGCACATCTACTTCGAGCTAGGCGGACTGGATTTGCGCGATGTTAGCGGGACTGGGATGCTAACTTTCCAGAACTGGCTGATTAACATTACCGCTGTATGTATCAACCAGGCAGAATTGCCACCCGTGGAGTCAATTCATTACAACCTACAAGCGGCTTCCCCGCCCCTGTGGTGTTATGTCGAGCAAGCGCTGGAGCGATTCCCGCCGATGCTGCGATTGATGGTGCTGATGGCGCAGACCTTCAACTGGAGTCATACGCGGATTGCCGCTTATCTCCAAGCAGAGGGAGAAACAATTTCTCCCGCACAGGTTCAAGTTAAGCTCCAGGAAGGGTATCAACTGTTAGAAGCTTCTTTACCAGAGGATATTCGCACAATTTATCTGGTAGGAGGAGCTAAACAATCGAGCAAAGCTGAGAAGCAAGAGGCAAGTGGAGCGATTAGCTATGAGTTATGAGGAGCGAGTCTTGTTTTTCGCAGCATTCGCCAAACCAGGCAAAAATCGGGCACAAAAAAACAGTGCTAATAAATTGAGACTTTTTTCTGTTTCTTTTATCTTTTTACTGTTTACTTTTTACTTGCCGAGCGGTGCCAAAGCCGTTAGTATTGACCAACAACTCAATATCCCCTTGAACAATGGCACCCAAGGATATGCGAGGGAAGATGCTGACCGACTGCTGCGATTGGGCGCACAGGAGGAACTGAGAGGGAACCTGGCGAAAGCAATTCCCTACTGGATACAAGCACTGGATATTTATCAACAACTAGGCGATAGGCAGGCAATCGGTCTTACCTATGATTATCTAGGTCTTACTTACGCCCGGTTGGGACGCTACTTTGAGGCGGAAGATGCCCTGCGACGCCGTTTGGCGGTTGCCCGCGACCAACCAGACTTCCAGGGGCAGATTTATGGCTTAAATAACGTCGGCACCGTTTTGCTGCAACGAGGTGCCGTGCAGGCGGCTTCAGTAAGCTTTTCTGAGGCACTCAGAATTGCCCAAAGTATCAGCAGCCAAGCTGGAGAAGGACTGTCGCTGAGTAATCTGGGTTTGGCGGCGGCGAATAGCGGCGATTATTTGCAAGCGATTAAACGTTACGAAGAAGCCTTGATTTTTCGGCGTCGCGGGAAAGACCCGCTGGGCGAGGCGAATACAGTGAATAATTTGGGAGATGCTTATCTGGCACTCAATCAATATCGGGATGCCCAGATTTCCTACCGTGGGGCGCTGAGATTGGGGCGGCAAACACGCGATCGCTCAACTCAATACCGAGCCATTGATGGTCTGGTAGTCATCTACAGCAAGCTTAGGCAGTATCAGGAGGGTTTTGAACTGCTCGATCGCCGCTTAACCTTGGCTCAGGAATCGCAAAACTTGCGGCAAGAACTAGAATCGCTCCGATTATTTGCTCAACTTTATCAGGTGAGCGGCAACCCTGTAACGGCGCGGACTTTCTACCAACGAGCGATTACTTTGGCGCGTACCCTTGGGGATGAGCAGGAAGAAGCACTTTTGCTCAACAATTTGGCTCAAATTCGGATTAGATAAAGCGTTGGAATCAAAATACCAGTGTAGGGATGCAAAGCTTTGCATCCCTACACTCTGGGTTAGGAAAGATTGAAACGGTTAGTTCAGCAAGACATTCCCGTTTTCCTGAATGGTCATGGCATTTTTATCAACACTGAGATCCGTTGTTTCTTCCAAAACCACCTCTAACATTCCCTGTTCGCTTGATGTTTGGGGAACGACTCTCAGCAATGCACCATTCGGACGTTGGAAGGTCAGATTTACAGGGGTTTTCAAGCCTTGGAGCGTAATATTATCTCTACCCGGTAGTCTTCGCTGATTGGTATCGCCCAGCACCTGGTAAGTAATGGGATCGCCGGTTTGGTTGATCAGCCTGACATTCACCATCCCGTTCATGGGTATCACGCTAGAAGCGGGAGATTGTAGCTGTTCCGGGGCTGGTGCTTGAATCACAGCACCCGGTTGTGTCGGCGGTGCCGTCTCAGCGCCCGGTCTTGGCGGTGCTGGGGATGTTGTCTCAGTTGCGGAACCTGGCTGGAGTGGCGGAGCGGCTGGGCAACCTGCGGGAGGACGAATGCCCGCTTGAATGTATCTAGATTCGTAGAAAATGCTAGGACAAGGATTTAGCGGCGAAGCACCCTGAGCGTTATTCTGCAATTGGTTGACATTGCTAGGAGTGGAGTTATTTTGCATCATGCCCTCTCCACTTGCAGGTGGTTGCATCATGCCCTCTCCACTTGCCGGTGGTTGCATCATGCGATCGCCACTGGCGGGTGGTTGCATCAGGCGATCGCGAGTATCGCGCGGTTGGTCGATCTCCCCTGGAGCCGAGTTCATCTGAGCCAGCGCTGGTAAGCCAAAGAGCAAACTCCCACAAATCGCGCCTGCTAACGCTAGTGTTTTTTTGATTGGCTGATGTTTGTGAATCATGATTGATTCTCCTTTAATTCAGTTTTTTTAAAAGCGTTTATACTGCCCGACTTCAGTAATTTGATACTCGTCGGGCAGCAAAAGAAGATTAAATTTTAGTCAACAAAAGGCAAAAGCAAAGAATTTGCTCTTTTAATTTTTGCCTTTTTCAAAAAGCTTAGGCTTGCTCCCAGAGTTCTCTAATTTTGTCGGGTAAGAAGCCAGCAATTTCCTGAACCCGTTCTTCGGACAATTCATCTTTTGTCGCTGAGAACACAGCCTTGATTGCCATTTCTGGTTCTACCCCTTGCGGCAAACCTGCTTCTTGGCGAATCCGGAATAGAAAAGTATCAGCCTTAATGATCAGGGGAGGACGAATCCGGCTAAGGAAATGGACAATTGGATTGGTATCCTGCCACAAGTCAGCAATTTCGTTTTGCAGCGCCTTATCTTCTGTCGGTTCTACTGGTTCATGCAGTTCAGAAGTCACCCGATCGGCGGCTTCATTCGTCATCATATCCCGCATGGTACGGAACACAACCTCACTGATATCTCTAGCATCAAAGATATCTTCCAGTTCGCCCCTGAACATCACTTTCTCTAGGAAGGGCATATCTTTTGTGGCAATGGGAACCACAGGACCTTCCTTAAGGGCTGCTGGCGGGTTTTCCTCCATTTTTTCCAACAGGCGTTGCCCTTTTTCCGTCAGTCTGGCACTTTTAAATTTAATTAGATGAGGTGCTAAACCATCAGAGGGATCGTAGGAATTGGCAATGCGGAAGTCGAACTCTTTTGGATTAACGAGATTCGTGGTATCTTCCTGATTGGCGTAGGCATTGCCAGTAAATTCAGCATCGATATACTGCTTTTGATTTAAATAATCTAGATGCCCCATCAGGTCGGTTTCTGTGACTTGTCTACCAGCGAAGTCTGCTGCCGTGAAGGCTACTTCATGCTTACCCGGCTGGTTGTCACCTTCGTGGATTTTTTTGAGTAAAATGTAGGCAACATCTTCTCTTAAGGGTATTGTCATCAGAATCTCCTTATATTTTGAATGTCGAATTTAGTAAACGCGGCGCTTTACCCTAAACTTTCCATAAGAAAGCGCTCGTATATAACGAGTAGAGAAATTGAAACTCAAAGAGAGTTTCAAAACCACTTTTGGGTCTAAATTTGGCTAAATTGCCTTAGCCGCTATTCAAGAAATTAGTAGGTCAAGCTTGATCCCTGCATCTGCCAGGGGAAGCATTTCTAAAGTAGAGTCTTCGGAAGGATGCACGAAGAGGGATGAAAGATGAATAGATTTGTCCTGCCTAATATTCTTCTGTGTCTGCCGGTAAAGTGACGGTAACGGTTGTACCTTGATGGAGAATGCTTTCAATCTGGATATGACCTTGGTGAGTTTCAATAATTGCCTGCGCGATCGCTAACCCTAATCCAGATCCCGTTACCGTTGTATTTCCCGCGATATGAGTTCTGGCTGGATCGACTCGATAGAATCGGTCGAAAATGTGGGGCAGTGCCGACTCTGGAATGCCGATGCCAGTATCGCTGACTCTGACTTGCAGATGGGGCATCCCGTGGCGTTTCGTCGGGAGACGATTCATGGCATCGACCCATTGCAATTTCACATCAACTTTACCCCCCGCTGGGGTGTATTGCAGGGCGTTACTGACCAAATTGGTGAATAGACGCGCTAGCTGATCCCAGTCACCTTCAATAGCAAAGACATCCTCTTCAAATTTGGGATTTTGAATTTGGGAAGGGAGATATTCTTCCTCAATCATGCCCATATTTAAAATCGGCAATCCAAAATCGAGAGATAGCTTGATGCCTTTCTCAGAAGCGACTAGCTGTTGTTCTTCAATCACTTCCATCAACAAGGCATCAAGGTGAACTTGAACCCAAGTGCGTTGTTTCATGCCACTATCCTGCCGCGCCAGAAATAGCAGATCGTCCACTAAACGCCCTAAACGTCTGGTGAGCCGTTCTACAACCTTCATCTGTTGTCGGTAATGGATAGGTGCCGCTCCAGATGCCTCTAGTAGGTCGGGATCGTCCAGCGCCACCTGCACATTCGTTTGAATCATCGCAATCGGGTTCCGCAGTTCGTGGGAGGCGTCAGCGGTGAATTGTTTAAGCCGTTGGTAAGACTCTCTCACGGGTTCCATTGCCAACCCAGAAAGCCACCAGCCGCTAGTCGCCACAGAAATCAACATAAATCCGGTGCCAAAAATCAAATCGACCATCAACAAGCGAGTCGGTTTGGCAACCTCAAACCAGGGATGGCTCACGCGCAGATATCCCAGCACCTGACGCCCCATTTGCACTCGTTGTGTCACCTGTCGCAAAAGCAGCTTGGAGTCCTTCGTTGCTTCCCTGGTCGGAGACCAAAATTCCGAGTCTAAAATCCCTTGCCAGGAAGCCCGAACGACCGGCACGGTTTCACCAGTGCGGTTGAGATGAATGGGAATATCTAAAGGTTCCGAGAGAGTTGACCAGAGTAATTCTCCTGTAGGGCTAAACCACTCTAGGTCGATGTGGTCGTCTTCAGCGGCTTCTGCATTGTTGCGAAAACTTGCTTCAACGTTGACGGAGGAATTGCCATTCGGGGCGGTTTCAATCACGAGCGATCGCTGCACCACTTCCACTACATGATTGAGGGTGTCATCCACGCGCTCAATCAGCGTGTTGCGGACATACAAATAGACCCCAGTGGCAAATAGCAGTAACAGTACCGCTGTGACAGCCGTATACCAAATAGCCAGACGCCGACGAGTGGCTTGAAACATAAATTAACTCAATCTTTTGCCAATGCTATTCTGGCAACTCACCAAAACGTTCCTGATAACGCGCTAATTGTTCCTCTGGAGTTAAAAACCGATTTCTCCTTTCGTCATACCAATACAACCACTCGCGTTGCACGCCTTGATGATTGCCCATACTGCGACCAATTCCTAAACCAATTTCTGGCATCCAAAAAGGCTCTCCAATTTGCTGCTGATAGGTTCCATCTATCAAGCGATAAACTTCAAATGGTTCCTGTTGGTCTCTGCGCCAATGATTGGGGTTATAAATTACGTAATACAATACTCCTAATCCGGCATAAATTGCCATTTTATCGTCATATTCTTCTCCCGGAGTTTGGGAAACAATTTCTAAAACAAAAATAGGAACTATCTGGTTTTCTTCCCAAACTACATAGCTTTTCCGTAACTGATTTCCCTTAACGCGCTCAACTCCCAAACTGAGAAAAGCATCCGGGACAATAGGAACTCTAGGATTTAAACCTGTGGTATGGTAAATCCCCATATTTACTCCAAAAAACCAGTCATATCGATTCGCCCAAATAAACCCTAAAATAGATTTGAGCAAGTTAGGAACTAAGTTGTGCAGTTCATTATCCACTGGAAGACCATCGGATTCAGGTAGTTCATCGCTAGTCGGTAAGCGTAGCTGGGGGTCAAATTTCACCATAATAGCTATCCTCTCAATCGCGTGCGTTTCCCAACTTCGAGAATATTAAATTAGCGAAAAAATGAAGCATATAACTTAACCCTAATATCTACTTCTTACACAAAGGTACACAGAGAAATTAAGCTAACTTCGCGTACCTTTGCGTACTAAGAGCGTTTCAAATCTTTTCTACAATCTAAGCAACTTTAAGCAGCACTGCGTTGCCCAAATTGGGTCAAGAAGCGGAACGCCTTGACAATGGAACTTGCACAATCTCTAGGGGAAGTGCCGTAAAAAGCACGCCACGCGGCAGCTTTATACTCGTCATAACGATCTACTCGTTCTGGAAATTTATCCAACCAAGCCAAGCGCACGGCATGACCAATTAGCACATCTAGCACAATATATTCTTCTACTTGTAACTCTGGATTTGCTTGAGCGATCGCTGCCAATTCCATCAACGCCTCAATATTCACCTTCCGGTATTCCGGTGCCTGTATCTTATTGAGCAAATGCTCGATCCGCAGGGCAAAATTCTTTTCCCCTGGCGTCATTTCCGACAAAATCAAATGGCTATCCAAACGATTGCGCCGCTCTAGCTTATCCCCAATTACCAAACCTTTGCAGTGTTTCAGCAGTCTCCAGACGCTGGGATAAAAGTCTTTCGGGACTCGATTGAGCGCCCCGTCCAGTTGTCGCTGTCGCAACCAACCCCCAGCAGTGGGTGCCTCTGCCTCATCGGGTTCCACCGGCACCACCCACTCAATCTCCTGTTCCTGCTGTTTGACGTGTAAGGATTCTTGCTGACGCAGCACTTGGTTCATCCCCTCATACCCAGCTAATACTTGGCGCAGCCGCATTCTCACTTCAAACGGACTTAACTGCATCAAGTGTTCGTAAGCTTCATCCTGAGTCAGGCGTAACTCGTGCGCCAATTCGCTAGTCAACAGCAGAATCAAATATCCTACCCGCAGCGTCAGCAAACCGTCAAATAGCTGAGGTTCCCCCTTGATCAGCAGTCCGAGATAAATGAGGATTTCTTGAGTGAAGACGCGATCGCGAATATCCTCCCCACAGAACTCGCGGATCTTGTCCATAATTTCTGTATAAGACATCGGGCGTGCTATCAGCGACGCCTCAGTATACGCCTTGCCCACCGTAATCTGCTTGCCCCGCACCAGGATATCCGTTACCGCATCCGACAAGCCAATATCAACCTTATTCAGTAACCCAGCAGCATGACGCACCACCGTCCAATAGGGGGACGCTCCGCTGGTGCCTGCCTTGGTGTAAACTTCATCCAGCAAATCCGCCACCGTCACTCGCTGTCCGGGTCCCCCAAAGCCGGTATCAAAATCCAATCCCTGCAACCGCACCAAGGTATGCAACAACTCGATTTGTTCATAGATGTTTTCCGACTCCCGAAGGCTAGAGAGCAATAACCCCAAGTTGGTTTCGCACTCCAGCATAAATTCTTGAGTATTACCCAACGGCCCATTCTTATCGGGATGGCTAGTCAGGTAGTACCGCCGCGTCGCCGCATCTTGAACTGGCGACTGGGTAAACTCAAAGTCGTGTAGAAAATCAATTCGTTGTGTCCCAGATGTCAGCATCAGCTGATTGAGCCGCCCCAATTTCACCCGAACCCCATTACATAAACCATCTTTTAGCTCCTGCATCAGTTCCAGAAGCGCCTCTGAGCCGGTTTCCAACATCGCGTGGGTCAGCAACAACGTCATGGTAGGACGCCCTAGCTCAAACCAATTGCGCTGAATATAAGCCAGTTCGCTCTGAATTTCAGCAACTAAGAAATGGTAGTCAAGGGTCAGGTAAAACTGCTGTTGATCCAAAAATGACGGTAAGAAAACAATCGTCTCGCTGCGGATGCGAAAAATCCTTGATGTCGTTAAAGTCCGCAACCGACGCACGGGTCTACCCGTGAGTCCCAGCTTGTCGTTCCGCCCAATTTGGGTATAAACCGCTGAGAGTTCTGTTGCTTGACGCACCTGAATCGGCTCTAGTTGTTGCGGCGTCTGGGTTGCAATGCCGTGGACTGCTAATTCAGCCTGCAACTTTTCATCTTCTGCCAGCAGCGCAATTTGTACCATCGGGTTTCCTTCCCGACCCACACTCAGGTGCCGTCCCAGCGGGTCAATATCTCCCACCGCGATTAACTTTTCACTCAGCATTTCTCCTAGCAGGTACAAGCTTTGCGCCCACACCAAGGGGATATTTTCATTCGGCAGGCGCGGTTGGGTGTGGGGGTTCTGTCTCTCCGCCTCAATCTTTTCCGCCGGGACATAATAAAGCTCCGGTAGCAGCCGCAAACCGTCCTGCTCAATCAGCAGAAACTCCAGACACTCTTGGTAATCCTTAACCTGTTCCATATCTCCTCGAAACAAGCCATCCAGCACCAGGTAGGTGAAAAATAAAGGCCATTCGCACTCAATATGCTCAAATTGTTGCAATTCCCAAGGTTCGTAGTGCAAGCGGCTAGTATCTTCCAAAACAGTTTGGTGTCCATCTCGCAAAAAGCGTTTGCAGCCGTAGCGTCCCTCCAGTTTGTCGATGATTTTCTGTCGGGTACGTTCCATCAGCTCCATATTTTCCACCGCAAAGGCTGGGAAACTAATGACGCTCAAGCTAGCCGCATCTACTTCTTTGGAGCTTGATTCCCTTGGCAGCAGTGATTTCAGGGTCATGCGGGCGCGGGCAATTTCATCCGGCAGCACATGAATTACAGAAGCCTGAGAACCACGCACTCCGAATAAATCCAGTCCGCTAATTGCTTCTAAGGCGGCTTTTGCCATCCCGACCGAACTGGCATTTAGCTCTGGATTCCCCCGGTTTATCTTATTTCCCCGCTCCCAAATCCCATAATCGGGGGTTCGGTAAGTTCTGCCAATGTAATAGACCAGATTTTGGACAAAGTTTACTTCGTCAATGGCGTAGATGATATGTAACCCCGATGCCGTCATCTGAGCCAGCATCAGCAGAAATAGCGAGGTGGCATCTAACTGCAAGTGTCCCCAAGCGTCATCGCCAACTACGACATCACCGCTGCTGGTGTTGTATTTGGCATGCAGACAGTCTAGGAGGGATTGGCTTTGTTTGAATTGCTCGACTTTGTGGCTCTGTCGCATCATACAGAACAACAGCCCCCGCATCAGCTTGACGACGCTTTGTTCTAGCTCGTAGGTGCGCCCCTTATCTTCATCGACTTTGCGGTAAGCCAGCGCCAATCCCCAAACGGCGAGAATGCTGTAAACGTTGTCGCGTACCCAGGCATCGGTGTAGTCGCCGTGGGCGTTAATTGCAGTACTAGCGGGCAACAGACCCGTAATCGGATTTTGACGATTGAGAATGACAGCCTTGATCTGGTGGTAGTAATTATCGAGGCGATCGCTTAGCGGTTGTGAGGCGTTTAGCAACATATCATTCTCCAGCAGTATGGGGAATCCAGCCTAAGTGCTTTTTATTTTCGCACCAAAGCCAAAATTCATCTGACCAATGGAACAGATTGTTGCGCGTTTACAAATATTTGGTTACATTAATTTAAAGATTGTAACAAAACGTCATTATCGAGTTAAAACTATGCAAAATCAAGACCGCAACGATGCAACCAAGATTGGCTTTACGCCGCAAGCTGAAAATTGGAATGGGCGTTTCGCCATGATCGGCTTCCTCGCTGCCATGATGATTGAACTCACCACGGGTCAAGGCGTGCTTCATTTTTGGGGTCTCATGTAATTATTTCAGTTTTATAAATTTGGTCAATCTCAAAAGCTCGCTGGGAGTTTCTCTAGGAATTCCCGGTTTTTTGGTTTTCCAAATAATAGTAGGGGCAGGTCAAGAAACCCGCCCCTACTATTTAGTTATCTCGCTAAAAAGGATTGTTTAGCGAATGTATTCTTTGAGAATACTGTTGCGATTAGGATGGCGCAACTTGCGGAGAGCTTTCGCTTCAATTTGACGAATCCGTTCGCGGGTAACGTTGAAGATTTGACCGATTTCTTCAAGAGTTTTCATGCGTCCATCATCCAAACCGTAGCGCAGACGCAGCACATCCCGTTCGCGGGGGCTGAGGGTGTCGAGGACGCTTTCTAGGTCTTCCCGGAGGAGATTTTTAGAAACTTGATCTTCGGGGGTTTCACCATCTGCTTCGATGAAGTCTCCTAGGCGAGAGTCTTCTTCTTTACCGATGGGAGTTTCTAGAGAAATGGGTAACTGAGCTGATTTGGCGATGAATCGCAATTTCTCGATGGTCATTTCCATGCGAGTTGCGATTTCTTCTTCAGTGGGTTTGCGACCCATTTCTTGGGATAGAAGCTTGGTGGTTTTCTTAATGCGGGAGATAGTTTCGTACAGGTGGACGGGTAGTCGAATGGTGCGAGATTGATCCGCGATCGCTCTCGTGATTGCCTGCCGAATCCACCACGTCGCATAGGTGGAGAACTTGTAACCTTTTTCGTGGTCAAATTTTTCAGCGGCTCGAATCAAGCCTAGACTGCCTTCCTGAATCAAGTCTTGGAAAGATAAGCCGCGATTCATATATTTTTTGGCAATCGAAACCACCAAACGCAGGTTTGACTGCACCATTTTGTCCTTAGCGCGGCGACCTACATAAAGGCGATGTCGGAACGCTGGTAGGCGCTTCTTCACCTCTTTAGACCACTCTTCTTGTTGCGGTTCGCGCCCTAGCTGAGTAGCGAGTTGTTCCCAAACCCGTTCAGATTTCAGGACTCCTTCAGCCCACTCTATATCCTGCGGTTCCCGCTCCAGATTTTCGATCAGTTGCTCGCGCAAACGCTCTAATTCTAGTAAGTCGGCTATTTTGCGTGCAAGTTCAATTTCTTCATCGGCTCGTAAGAGACGAATCCGACCAATTTCTTGTAAATAGAGACGAATCGAATCCTCAGTGTAGTGTTTCTTTTTGGTTTGCACCCGACGACGGGATCTACTGACCTTACCAGGCTTACCTTCGTCTTCATCGGGCGTTACGTCTACAAAGTCGTCTTGATCCGCGTCTTCATCAATTAAGAGATCCAACTCGCTCTCAGGCGGAGTGATGATTTCGAGTACGTCGTTGGCCTGGGTCATGCCGAATTCCTCATGCTCCTTCAGTTAAAGACCAGAAGATGGTGTTAGTTAATCTACAAAACAAGTGAGCCAGTCATTTATCTTGCCAGCTTTCAACGCTTGCTGACTGGCTAAATGAGAGAAAAGGGAGAATGCGCTCGCGTGAAACGCCAGCGTTCGATAACCGCGTTGAAATAGGTGTTAATGCTGGTAGTGTTCAAAACCTTTCCGATTGTAGCCTTTCTCACAAAACTTGCACGCTTTTGGTTTATTTAAACCTTCAAATATGAAGTTAATGTCAAAGTGGCTTTTCCAAATGGATAATCTGATTGGAATTGATACACCCATTCCGATCCCATCTCCTTCAAGTAGCTTTTGCAGGATTTACCAGCAACACTTGCTGGTTGATTTGGTGATGCCTCCAGCCAGTTGATCGCTGTATTTCTATAAATAGCCTATAGTTAAGCGTCAAAGGTTTGGGGAGAGTAGCACTAAGCAGTAATGAACGTTTAGGCAAAACTAGAGAAAATGTTGCTTTATCTCGCATTTTGCTTCAATGCAACTCTATCCTACTGACGCTTTATGGGCGATGGGTTGCGACAAATGGCTGAATTCTATTCCGTCATTCTAATCAACAAGAGCCAAAATGTGACAGAGAGAACATCAATATATTTCCTATTTAGGTTAAAGAGGTCAACTGACTTTGCTGCCACAGCGCATCGATGGTAACAAATTGATATCCTTGCTGCAAGAGTTGGGGCACTAGCTGGGCGGTTGTTTCAGCCACATCTTGACCTCCATAATAGCCATCATGCAAAACAATGACCGAACCATTTTGGACTTGCCGCAAAACTCGCTGTACGACAACGCTAACCCCAGGCTGCACCCAGTCTTCTGGCACCACGCTCCACATGACAGGTCGATAGTTCCACTGCTGCAATAAATCTAAGGTCTGGGGTGTAAACAAACCGTTGGGGGGTCGAACGTCACGAATAAATTGTGGATCGAGTTGACAGGCTTGTTGAATCGCCTGCTGTGTCTTTTCCATACTTTGTTTGAGGTCAGCTGGACTCAGCTTAGGAAAAGCGCGATGATCGTACCCATGCAGCCCAAGCCAGTGACCCCGCCGGTAGACTTCCTTGGCAGTTGCTGGTGCGCGGTTAACGCAAACACCCAGCCAAAAAAAACTGGCGGGTATGCCATAGTGGTCTAGCACTTTCAATAGTTCGGGAGTGTATTGGGGATGGGGGCCATCATCAAACGTGAGAGCGATCGCTCGTGAATTTCCAGTACCCGACCATAGACAACGGGGAAAGGCAGGCTGAAGAATTCGGTACACAATAGGAAATAGCGGAGCTAGCTGCATTTGCTCTTTGATGTCGTTTTTCTAATGGGTGTCAACAGACGGTGAGTCTCAAAGGTCAATTTAAACAACAAAGCCCATTTCTTGCCATACTAGCGGGAGCTTCTCTGTTATTTGCTCTCTCTGGGTGCAGCACTGTAACCACTAATCAGTATGAAGCAACCGCCCGGACAACTTTAACTTGGAAGGTCGGTTACTCGACCAATCCCGGTCGCAATCAAGAGCGAATCGAAACTTTTGGCTCTACTTCCTTACTCAACCGCAATGGGGAGAAGCCAGAAGGCGCGGTAATTGGTCCCGACGAACGGGAACTCTGGTGGTCTGCACTGCCACCACGCCCTACGCTTGATGAAATTGAACAGCGGCTGCAACCTGCCGAAAAGGCAAGCCAGCCAGAGATTTTGCGAGATGTGAATTACCAGATTACTTATCGCAGCAATGGGCAGAGTGTTACATTGCCAACGAATTACGATGTCTATAGAGAAGTTGTTAAGGCATATCCCTCCCAAACGCCTTTAGAGCTGACGCTGGGAGTTAACGATTCCTCTGTGGAAAAAGCAGAACCCAAGTTTGAGAATTAAAAGAGAATTAAAACGCAAAAATTAAGACTCTTGCGATCGCTTCCCTGTCTCTTGGCTCCTTTTCCTTCTGCTTAATTCTTCCTGCGGACTTTAGCCACAGACCGTTTCAAAACAACGGGCGTCTTTAATGGTTGACTACCCTTAATTAACGGCTGGTTACTCTCCAATGCTTGCAGACCATCGAGAACCGCATCTCGGATCGCCGCTTCCGGTTCTTGATTCAGCATCAGCCGAAAGTATTCGGCAACACTACGTCGATGCTCCCGCTCTAACCGAGCCTCTGTAACTAAGGCACAAAGTCGGCGAACCGCAATCAGACGCTTCAGAGGGTCTACCTGCGTCAGCTCCGTTAACCAATGGTTCAGGTTAGCTTCATCCCGATTCAATTGACGGCTAATAATTTGCCAGACCAAGAGAATCAGAGTTGCCAGAGTGCCCAGACCTTGAAGAATTGCACCGGCGGCAATCCAGGGACTATCGGAGTCTACCCAGATGGAAACCGCCATGTAAGTGCTAAAGCTGGCAATGCCGCCACTGCCAACGGCGAGAGTTAATTGCCGGTTGGAGCCGCTAAAAAACCGTTGTAGACTCGACCAATGTACTTGCCAGTCCCACTCCTGCATCAGGTAAACCAGCAACATGACCAACACACCAGCGCCGGTTGCCAGTAGGAGCTTCCAGTTCCAGAACAGCATCACCACCACAACGGCGCTCACCCCTAGCCAGCTGCTCGATCCCTGAATTGGGTACCGGGGAAACAGCTTGAGAACTGGCATTTTTAATTGTTTCTGCGACAGAGCCAATTGGATCTGGTTAACGAGTTGTTGTCGCCAAGACGACGCCTGTGCCACGAAAGTTTCCTGCTTAAGTCAGATAGATTATACCTAACGAGTTAACTATCCTAATAACTTTTAGTTTTTAGTCCGTAGCCCGTAGTCATTCGTCCTCCGTTTTAGCGAGTTGACCTATGACTACTAACCAATGAACCCTGACCGCTCACAAACCAAAGCTCAAGTCATCGACGGTCAGACAGCCATCAAAGGCGTAGAAGGTGATCCGATAGATATTTGGGGCTGCTACGCTCAGCTGACTGTTCGGAGGAACATTAGAATTCGTTCCGGCTAGATTTGGCTCTGTCAACTCCGCGCGAGCCAGGAGTTGGTTCTGCTGGTCGTAGGCAGATAAAATTGTTCGCTGAGAACTGGTGACAAAGCCACTGACATAGCGAACCGGAGATTGAAAGGAAATTTCTATTAAGCCATTCTTAGGGGCACCCATGAGGACGGTGGTGCCAGATCGGGGGGGGAAAGCGGGGTTAGACGGATGCAGGGCGATCGCATTTCTAAACGTGAGACCCCATTGCTGAAACTGGCGCTCCACCACGTCAAAGCATTTCAAGTCTTCCATGTTGAGGCGAACGCAGGTCGGCTTATTTACGGGGAAGCCGGAGTCAGCGCTAGGTGGCTCCACGCTAGGAGAAGCGACAACGGTAGACCCATCGACGAACTCCATTGTTGGCGCGGATGCGTTCAAGTCGCTGATTTCATCCCACGGAAGACTGCATTGCTTTGCCATAACATTCTGTGAATGTACTTTTTCCCGAACTGGATCGCCCTTAATTGCTCCGACGCAGATATCTCCAGACTTGACGGAACTATCACTTGGGAGTGACGACCTGAAGCTACTAACCCCCCCTCTGTTCATTCAGCCTCCTTGACTTATGGGGCATCTTTTACGATCTGATTCCGAGTAATGCTTCTTCCCTCAGGCAAAAAATTCCGCATTTTTATTTTCTTTTGAGAGAAGTTTTAGAAGAAATGTTCCAGCCATCCACTTTGGCTGATAATCGATTGCCATCGCGATCGCACACCCTGTTATTTAAATACGCAGAAAGCCGGTGAGGGGTTTCACCCCCTACCGTTTGGATTATCCCTGATTTTTTCTAATTTTGCGGAAAAAACCAGCGGATAGATTGGCATAGCGGGAATCCTATCAACCTAACGATATATTTTTACCTTAATTCACATCTGTCTTTAGGAATAACTATCTATCAAAATCTTTAATTTTAAGACGGTTGTTTTATCGTTCCTTTAAATTGCAAATAAATTCCAAAATTGTTGCTCCAGCGAGGCTGGGCGCATTTGGTGCCATTAGTTGTTTTGATGTTGACCCGGTAAGAATTCCTGAAAAAACCTGAAACTACTTATATGTAAGCGTTTCATCATTCAAAATCTAAAGCAAAAACCTAAAATAGTATCAGTCACCAGCTCAACTCAGCATCGGCAATTGAAACTGGGTGCTAGGAATCAACCACTAGCCAGACGTTCTCACACTTAACAATTCGCGACAATGAGCGCTTGTGGCGATAACAATGAGGTTTATTCATGATTCAGCCACCCGGCTTTGAAATGCAATCGATTGTCACTTCCTTGGGAAGAATGGTGTACTACACCCCCAAAGGGGCACCTTGGCGCTCGACAGATGCAGCCATGTCAGAGGATCTGCCCACGTTAGTTTTCCTGCATGGCTTTGGTGGTGGGTCATCCGCCTACGAATGGTCGAAAGTCTATCCAGCTTTTGCAACCGATTATCGAGTGATTGCACCCGACCTAATTGGTTGGGGTCGGTCTGACCATCCCGCACGCAATTACCAGATAGATGACTACATCAACACAATTATTGAGTTCATCGAGCAGACCTGTAACGAGCCGGTACCCGTTGTGGCATCTTCTCTCACAGCTGCTTTTACAATTAGAGCTGCGATCACTCGCCCCGATCTTTTTAAGTCCCTGATTCTCACCACACCAGCGGGGTTGTCTGACTTTGGGGAAAATTACAGCCGGAGCTTCTTTGCCCAAATCGTTGCCACGCCTATTCTGGATCGCTTGCTCTATAGCACTGGCGTTGCGACGGAGGGTGGCATCCGTAGTTTCTTAGAACAGCGGCAATTTGCTCGTAGCCGTCGCGTATATCAGGAAATCGTAGATGCTTATCTGCAATCTGCCCAGCAACCCAATGGGGAATATGCAGCGCTCTCTTTTGTTCGGGGAGACTTATGCTTCGATCTATCCCTGTACATGACTCAGCTAAACGTGCCTACTGCCATTATGTGGGGAGAAAAGTCCGAGTTTACTGGCCCGGAGATTGGCAGGCGGCTGGCAGCTTTAAATCCGCAAGCTGTCCGAGTTTTTCAGGCGCTCGATGATGTAGGATTGACGCCCCAACTGGAACTACCTGCGGTGACAATCGGCTTGATCCGACGATTTTTAGACTTACTGAAGTAGAACTGAAGTAGAAATGTCAGAGAAACCCATTATTTTAAAAGATAGTGGGTTTCTCTACCGCAAGATTAGTCTGGGAACCTGATATCAATGACTGTGGAATTGAAGTTATAACCTGAGCCGTCTAGTTCTACTGGGATGCCAATTTTGAGTTTGGTACTGCCCACAACTGGGCCATCCTTGGTGATTTGGGCTTTAGTACCGAAAGTCATCAGCATATCGGTGCTAAAAGAATCGGGTCTAGGATCGGGGAGTGCTTTGACAGAACCATCCGGTTGCGGGACAGTCACGCTGCGCGGCAGGATTTTTATGGATTTAATCTCCATTTGTCCAGCGGGTTGATTGCGGATGATAATATTCGTTTTTTTGTCCTTTTGGAACTGGTCGATTAAAGCCTGGGGATCTCGCACATTTAGACCCCGGACAATCAAATCCATTTCTACGGGTTTTGTGGTAACACCGACTTGGGCAACCGAACCGGAGGTGCCGGGAAAAAAGAAGATTCCCACAATAACGGAGAGAATCACTAAGGCAGCACCCACATCTAAGATGCTCACCTTGCCGAATAAGCGACCTTGAGAATCCAAAATCTTCATGCAGAATTGTCCTGGCTCTAGCTAAAAACTGGGGAGATTCAGTAACCTCTAACTCTACAAATCACAAGGTAGATGATACTTAATCCGGCAGTCTTTTGTCAGAGTACCATGAGTGTCGCCTAGAGAGTGCTGGCAGAGGCTGGTTGTAAAGCCTTCCTG
The DNA here is from genome assembly GCF_014698845.1 of Coleofasciculus sp. FACHB-1120. Lineage (NCBI taxonomy): Bacteria > Bacillati > Cyanobacteriota > Cyanophyceae > Coleofasciculales > Coleofasciculaceae > Coleofasciculus > Coleofasciculus sp. FACHB-1120. The sequence continues at coordinate 374,913 of NZ_JACJTV010000001.1, forward strand.
AAAAGACTGCCTAATCTTAGTCTACGACACGGATATAGCCTTGTTTCAGGCTGTCAAATACTCGGTTGACTTGGATCTGCTCTTCGGAGCTGAGAGCTGTCTTCGATAACAGCGCCGCCATCAGCCGTTGTTGGTCATGGCGAGTAATTCTGCGAGTGGTTAATAATTGCTCGACTAATTGAGCGATCGTTAGGGAGAGGCTTTGAGCTTGCATCTGGTTATCGGGGCACAGGATTCTATTTAAATTTTCTGTAAACTTGCCCTCCAGTTCATCAGGACATTCACCGAATCTGGTGATGAAAAATGGCTAAATTTTCAGGAGTACCGAATCAGTATTGTACGGGGAATCAATTTCGGTTTGATGCTCTGCCCAGGCTTGGGCGATCGCTAAATATCTTAATTGCGGTTGAAGCTGCAACTTAGAATTCTCAAATAACGTCTGCTAATGCAGGCTGATGAAAGTTGTTGTCACATTTTAGGTGGAGATGCGATCGCATTCTAGTAAGATTCTCTTTCTCTGGGCTGATGCCTGGGAAGAAGAACAAGAACCCGAAATTGTGACTTTAAAAATGTGGTGTTGCCTCGCCCGCTTTCAGGGTAGGGAGTGTTGAAATTGTTAAGACTGGTCGCCGATCGCAACTATCGATTTGATTATCACTCGTATTCGCTATGAAGTTGAACCCCTTGTCATTTTTTTCTCGTCGTTCCTCTCGCCGCTGGTTCTATCCGTTCCTGTCATCTGTAGTGGCGCTATTTATTTGTGTCGGTTTGCCTCAGTCTGGGCAAGCGATCTCGTTGTTTGACTTGATTTTGCGCGGCGTTCAGGTGATTCAGCTATCTACTATTTCTGATAAACAGGAAGTCCAAATTGGTCGGGCAATTAATAACCAGCTAGTCAGTCGGGAGATTCGGCTGTATCGCAATCCGCAAATCGTTCGCTATGTTGAAGAGATTGGTCAGCGGTTGGTGGCGAAGAGCGATCGCCCTGATATTCCTTATACGTTTCAAGTCGTTAACGATAAGGGTCTCAATGCCTTTGCAACAATGGGAGGCTTTGTCTATGTCAACACTGGCTTGCTCACAGCAGCAGAGAATGAAGCTCAGCTAGCGAGTGTCATAAGTCACGAAATCGGTCATATTGCCGGTCGTCATGCAATTGAGCAGATGCGAAAAAGTGCGCTAGCTCGCGGCGTAGCGGCAGCTGCGGGGTTGGATCGCAACCTAGCCGTTCAAATTGGCGTAGATTTGGCTCTACGGCGTCCGAACAGTCGGCAAGATGAATTCGAGGCAGATCAAAAGGGACTGCAAACCATGATTAGGGCGGGCTATGCTCCCTCTGGAATGGTGGCTTTCATGGAAAAGCTGCTCAGGGCAAATTCGGTGCCTACTTTCTTAAGTACCCATCCGGCAACCTCGGATAGAATTAAGGCTTTGGAACGTGCCATTGACCCGGAAGATGCCAATGTCGGCGATGGGTTGGATGAGCAAGCTTATAAAGCGAAAATTCGCCCCCTGATTTAAGGTCTGAGCATCTGGCGGCGCATCCGACTCACCTGAGATGGATCGATTTGCGTCACTGCTTCTTTCAGGGGTAGTTTGCGAACGCGACGCCGCGCCACATTGACTTGATAAACCAAACTGTTGGTGATGTCTAAGCCAGTCAACCAGCCACTTTTTTGGTGATAGGCACCCGTATCGATGTCAAGCCAGCCGTTCCCTTGGGCAAGTTTTCCTGGTGCGACTCCAGGCAGGGTAAAGGTGATGGTGTGACCCGTAATGATCAGTTTATCGAGGAAGTACGGCTGGGGAATGCTGTGAAATTCTTCGCGAATCCAGCAAAATTCCTCAGCGGTTTGCTTCTCCAAGGGAATTTGCGGATGGACGCCTGCATGAACTAACCAGAGATCCCCTAAGTCTAAATAAGTGGGTAGCGATCGCATCCATTCTATATCCTCTGTCGGAATGCCCGCTTCCCCATAACTGTTCACGGTCGCATGACCGCCACTGTAGAGCCATCCTTGCAGCGCTGGGCCGTAAATTTGTCCATCGCCCAACACGTCTAATAACATTTGCTCGTGGTTGCCCAACAAGCAATGATAGGAATTCTCCTTGACAAATTTAACAACCTGAGAGCTGTGAGGCCCTCGATCGATTAAATCCCCCAAAAAATAAACTGAGTCGCTTGAGGAAGGAGCGATCGCTTCCATTAAGGTCATCAGACCTTCGTAGTGGCCATGTACATCACCAATCACAATGCGACGGGGGGTCATTTTGCTCATCCTCAATCCGATTACTCACAACCTTTGATAGCGCCTCAGAGTGAAGCACCGAATAACTGTCGATCAAAACTTATACACTCATGGACATCCCTAGTCATGTTGCCCAGGTTATAGCGCTGGCGGGGGAGTAGCTTTCAAGCGCACCATCAAGATGGTAAATTTCCCATGTCTCGTGGATAAACCATCAGTGCGATGTTTGTCGCGTCTGCTCCGTTACAGCCAGATGAAACTCACAGCTCGTTAAATCTGATAACTCCGCTAAAACTGGGTTAATTAGTGAGTCAATTAAATAGGAAATGAATGTCAAAAAAGGTAATGTCCTTTCTGTGTATTAAGAGTTTCACGGAGCGGATGCACAGCCTGAATAGGAAACACCAAAAAAGCACTGGGAAAATTAGCTAGAAATTGAAAGTCAAGCGTCAAGGGTGTATTTTTAAAGCTGACTTTTTCGTTCTAAATTCTCTTCTAAGTGGCGGGACGTGCCAAATTGTAAGTATGGTAGACTACATTATTAATCATATCTCGCCTAGCCTGAGTCGAACCTTCTGGGATCGGGAATCTCTCTGAAGGCGGTCGAGTGTTGGGTGAAATAGAGCGAGACAATCAACAGAAAAATTCTCTCGCTATCGTTAAATGTCAGGATTTTTTCCTTAAAGTTCCTTGCCTCCTGTGTCTTCCACTGTGTCTTCTACTACGCTGCCGGTTATTATTGCCCTAAAACAAGCTAGTAGTATCGCTTGGGTAAATCAGGCGATCGCTAACACGGATACCCTGCTGCTCGATCATTCCCACTGCGAACGGAAAGCAGCAGGGGTTGCTTTGAATTTGATGTTTCGCTACCCTTCTTATACTCAGTTGGTGCGGCAGCTCACCAAGATCGCCCGCGAAGAACTGGAACACTTTGAGCTGGTTAACCAGTGGCTGGAACGTCGTGACATCCCCCTCGCAGCCCTCTCTGCGCCTCCCTACGGTGCCGGGATGAAGGCACAAATCCGCGCCAAGGAGCCGGATCGGTTATTGGATTCTTTGCTAGTTTCTGGGTTGATTGAGGCTCGAAGTCACGAACGGCTAGGATTACTCGCCACCCACTTACCCGATCCAGAGTTAGCCCAATTTTATGGCAGCTTGATGGCATCCGAGGCACGTCACTACGGCGTTTATTGGCTGCTTGCCGATACTTACTTTGAGCGTGGTGTTGTCAACCAACGGCTGGAGGAATTAGCTGTCGTTGAGAGTCAGTTGCTGGAAATGCTGCACCCAGAACCGAGAATTCACAGCTAAAGGCAAGAAGCGGATGGAAGCTCAATATCGGGATTTTGTGATTCGTGACTGGGAAAAGCGCGATCGCACTTTTGCGGCTGATGTCATCCATTCGGTGTTAACCGAGTATGGCTTGCCTTGGCAACCAAAGGAGGCAGACAGGGATGTTCTAGAGGTAGAAAAATTTTATCAAGATGCTGGGGGTGAGTTTTGGGTAATTGAAAGACAAGGGCAACTGGTGGGGACTGGTGCATATTATCCGGTGAAACGTGGGGACAGAGCGGTAGAAGTACGCAAAATGTATCTGTTGCCATCTGTGAGAGGGCAAGGACTGGGTAAGTATTTGTTACAACAACTCGAAAACGCGATCGCTTCTCGTGGTTTTCAGGAAATTTGGATTGAAACCGCCAGCGTTCTCAAAGAAGCGGTCAAATTGTATGAAAGCAGTGGGTATGAACCAGCAACAGGTGTAGAGACAGCAAGATGCGATCGCGTCTACGTTAAATTTCTGTAAGCCTCACGACTGATTTAGAGCATTTACATTTGGGTTTGCTACTAAGAAAAACAACACATTCTCCAGACCCTTCTGAAATCGCAATGTCTTGGCAAAATCGTGTTGCTTTGAGATACATCTTCATCTACTACCAAAACTTTTTTTGAGGTTCCTTTACCCAGAAGCAATTCGATAGTGTTTATAAGTTCTTCCTGGTTAATCAGCTTTGCTAATACCTGCCCCAAACAATAACCTGTATCTTTGTCTCCTATAATGGATAGCCATGATAATCTGTATAGTTGTGGGTTTAGAGCCATTTTTCAGCACTTCTCCCACATCAAATTTATTCAGAACGGGCAGAATTACATCCAAAATAATCAAATCACAACGTTCTTTTTTAAGAAGTAAAAATACTATTGATTGAGTTTGTTAACTTTTCCTTTAGGCACAATAATGCTCAGTTTTTCTCTAACTCGCTTGATGGATTTCTAACCTTTCTCCTTTAGGTTGAAAACCCTAAAGGAGATGACCTTATCTGTTTAGCATTTTCTTTCTATCGATACATTTTCATCTACTCCTAAATTTTTTTAAGCCACCTTGGGATATAAAAAATCGGAGAGTGTTTCTAATCCTGATTTGTCATCCTAAGCTTAGGATACCTATCAAGCTTTTGAAAATTAAAAAGGGCATTTTTTTACATTCGTGTTAAGAAAAGTGCCACCCTTGACGCATCCGCCATTTGCGCGAACAGTGGAATCACGATCCCATAGGCGATCGCGCTAAAAGAACGCCACGATAAAGGAAGCCAGCAGCACCAAGACAAAAATCTGCATCTAGTGGCTAACCCAAGCGATCGCACCTATCGAATCAGTTTAACTTCAAATTTATGAAGCTGCTGCTCAGCGGAAGATTAATGATTAATAACATTTTATGTTTTCTTTCACGATCCTTGGGACGGATGTGTAAACCTATGGTATGACATCATTCGCTTTGGGGATTGCTTAGCTACTGTTCTTGTGGAAAGGGGGATTTTTGCGCTAATGATAGTAGGAGTGTAGGAAATGAACCCCCATAAATTATTATCCTGGGATGACCATTCGCACCAAATGACTCCTCGTAGACAGTTAGAGCATTTGGAAGAGATGGTTACAGTATTCACAGAGCAACCAATCCAGACGAATGAACAACTGCCAAAGGAGATTCTTGAAGGGAAAAGTTTTAAAACAGCGATCAGCGAAAGTGAGAGACGATTACAGGCTATTTTTAATCAAACATCCCAATTTATCGCGCTACTGCAATCAGATGGGATTGTCATAGAAGCCAATCAGACGGCGCTAGACTTCGGTGGAATCGCTGCAACTGATGTTATTGGTCGTCCTTTTTGGGAAGCGTCGTGGTGGAGCGTTTCGCCAAAGATCCAGGAAGGTTTAAAATGCGCGATCGCGCAAGCAGCATCTGGAGAATTTGTGAATTACGAAGTTGAGGTGCGCGGTGCTGGAGAGACTATCGCCTCCTTTGACTTCTCGCTGAAGCTTTTAAAGCTCGAAACAGAGTTGCTTGAAGCACAGCAAACACCACCTTTGTTGATTGCCCAAGGTCAGAATATTACCGAGTGCAAGCACTCAGAAAATCAGCTCACCCTGTGCAATCTGGAACTGCTAACGCTATACAAAATTTCAGAGATCGCGCAGGAAACTCAATCTCTTCACACTGCATTTCAAGAGATTGTTGAACAAATTAGTATTGATACTGGTTTTCCGATTATCACCATCGAACTTTATGACGAAGCGCGGCAAATGATGGTGTTTGCAGGGCTAAAAGGAGTTCCCTTGCCTGCGGATACAACTGTTCTTGAGGTGCCGGTAGACGCGACGCTTTCGGGGACTGTAGTTCGCACGGGTCAACCTGTCGTGAAGACGGATCTTCCGCAGTCAGCCAAGAATAGTAACTTTAATAAAATATTTTCGCAGGCAGGGATTAAAACTTTCATTTGTATGCCGATGATCGTCAACCAACGGTCGATCGGAGTTTTAAGTTTAGCCCATCTAGAAATCGTTCAATGCAATGATTCATTCCTGAAATGGATCGGAAGTTTGGCTAATTCTATCGCTTCCCTAACCGAGCGCAAGCAGGCAGAGCAAGCACTACGGGAAAACGAAGCGAGGTATCGTCGAATTGTCGAAACCACCGTTGAAGGGGTCTGGGTTCTCGATCCAGAGGGAAATACAGCTTTTGTGAATAACCAGATGGCACAAATGCTTGGAGTAACAGCGGCTCAAATGCTAGGCAAACCTTTGTTTGCTTTTATGGATGACGAAGGTCGCGCGATCGCAGAAGCTTTAATAGAGCGTCGCCGCCAAGGAATTAAAGAACAACATGACTTTAAATTCCGCCGTCAGGATGGGTCCGATCTCTGGGCAATTGTTTCTACCAATCCCATCTTCGATCGAGCGGGAAATTACGCGGGAGTTCTGGGGATGGTAACGGATATCACCCAGCGCAAAGCCACTGAAGAGGCGTTGTTGCAGCAGGCAAAGCGGGAGTTGTTGATTCGGGTCATTACTCACCAAATCCGTCAATCTCTAAAGCTGGAGGAGATTCTTAACACGACGGTGACAGAAGTGCGACAATTTCTTGCCTGCGACCGGGTAGTCATTTTCCGCTTTCATCCAGACTGGAGCGGCGTTATCGCAGTTGAGTCGGTCGATTCTAGGTGGACACCAATTTTGGGATCGACGATGACAGACCATTGCTTTGCACACACTTATGTGGAGCCTTACAAAAACGGTCGGATTCTAGCAATTGAAGATATTTATACCGCCGGGATAAGTCCGTGTCACATTGATTTACTGGCTCAGTTTCAGGTGAGAGCAAACTTGGTAGTTCCCATACTCCAAGGCGAGGATTTGTGGGGTTTATTGATTGCTCATCATTGTTCGCAACCGCGACAATGGCAGCAGATAGAGATTAATTTACTCCAAGAATTAGCAACACAGGCGGGAATCGCGATTAAACAAGCCCAACTTTATCAACAGTTAGAGGAAGCGAATCAGGAGTTGCAGCGCCTTGCCGTTTTAGATGGCTTAACTCAGGTCGCGAATCGCCGTTGCTTTGATCAGTACATGAATAGTGAGTGGCAGCGGCTGCTACGAGAGCAAGTACCCTTATCCTTAATTTTGGGCGATATCGATTTTTTTAAACCCTACAACGATACTTACGGTCATCAAGCGGGAGATGAATGTTTAAAGGCAGTGGCGAGTGCGATTCGGCGTGCAGTCGGTCGTTCGACCGATTTAGTGGCTCGCTATGGGGGGGAAGAATTTGCCATTATTTTGCCAAATACGATGGCTGAGGGAGCAATCCAAGTGGCTGAGAAAATCCGGGCTGAAGTGAAGGCGTTAGCGATCGCTCATGTTAATTCTCAGGCCAGTCAGCAGCTCACGCTCAGTTTGGGCATTGCTAGTGTGGTTCCGACTTCAGAATCCTCACCAGCAATGCTGATTTCCGCAGCAGATACCGCTCTCTACCAGGCAAAAGCCGCAGGGCGCGATCGCTATTACGCACACCATTAACGGCTCAGGGTACGAATAAACCGTTGTAAATTGGTGAATAATCCGGATTTTTTCGGCGTTGGGGCGGGGCTGGGATTGGCGGCGTCCTTAGCCTGAGTTGTTCCTGCCAGGATATTGTCAAGTTCTTCGCCCACAGGTTTTGTAGAAACTTCGGCAATCAGCTGATAGTTGTCGTTTGTTTCCTGCCAAACTTGCCAGGAGGACGGGTAGCAGCGAAGCACCGCAGCACCGTCGAGGGGTCTGAGATAGTAGCTAGATTCCAGGGTAGTTAGGAAGCGATCGCGCAATTGTCGTCCCGCATAACCAATGCCAATAATGGCGACGTCTTCTAGATTAGGGTTGAGGAGAACAACCGGGCGATCGCCTGCTGCTTCGCACAGTTTTTCGACTTGCAAGACTTCTACTGCGGAAGGTTCAACGAACAAGAAAACGCGATCTTCTGGGTGAATTTTCTCATCTACGGACGATCGGCTACTGCCAATATCTGTAATTTTAAAGGGTACTTGTCCCCAGTCGCGGCGGGCAAGGGCAGCTGCCCCAGCATCGGGAAAGAAAACTTTCAACTCCGATGCCATCTCCTCAAAGGCTTCGATAAATTGTAAGGCGACGGGCATCGGTTTGAGTTCTGGGAAGACTAACTCAACTTTGATTCGGGTGTAACCATTGGCGATCGCAGCTTGGGTTGCTTCGCGGGATTGCGCGATCGCTTCTTCTAGTGATTTGGGAAGTTCTGCCATCTCGAAAATTGTTGAATTTAAGTGGATTCAGCCAAAATGTCAAATTCATTAAAAAACCTCTCCCTAACCCTCTCCTAAGAGGAAAGGAGACAAGAGAAAGAATGTTTTAATTCTGTAGGGATTGCTGCTTTCCTCCGTTAGGGAAGCGGCGCGGAACGCGCAGTACGGGAAGGAGGTTGGGGATTCGGTTTAATGTTGTCGTTGATGATTCCCACCTACTAATTACTGTGAGTCGTTAGCATTCAAAATTCTAAACTCAAAACTCGCTCCGGCTGAAAGCTAATTCTGGAAACAGGCATCAATCGTTCTAAAACTTGCTTCAGCACCATTGCCGCCCAGTCTACATCAGCTTCCTCTGTGTCCCGTCCCAGGGTGAAGCGAATGCCTCCCAAGGCAACTGCATCGCTGTATCCCATTGCCAGCAAGATGGGGCTGGGGCTGAGTTTGCCACTGTGACAGGCGGAACCGGCACTGATGGCAATTCCAGCTAGGTTCATCTGCCGCACCAAGGTCTTTCCGGTGATTTTTTCACTCTCACCGATAACGCTGAAACTGACGTGGTGGGGTAGCCGATGCTGCCTGTCGCCGGTGGGGATGAGGTGGGGAACATCCGCTAAATGGGAAAATAAGCGATCGCGCAATTTTATCAATCTCGGTGTCTCTGTTCCCAATTCTTGCGCCGCCAACTCAGCCGCCACGCCAAAACCAGCAATCACCGGAACAGCCTGAGTTCCGGAACGCAGCTTCAATTCTTGCCCTCCCCCGCACAATAAGGGCGCTAACTCCACACCAGGGCGGAGATAAAGGGCACCCGCACCCTGAATGCCATAGATTTTGTGGCTGGAAAGAGAGAGCATATCCACTGGCAGTTGCTGCACGTCAATCGGCAAACGCCCAGCTACTTGGACGGCATCGGTGTGAAACAATACCCCGTGGGAACGGGCAATCTTGCCCAATTCCTCAATCGGTTGCAGCGTGCCGACTTCGCTTTGCCCGTAAATAATCGAAACTAAGACTGTATTCGGTTGCAGCGCCTTTTCTAAATCGGTGGGATTTACCCGTCCTTTGATATCTACAGGCAACCGCGTCACCTGCCAACCCCATAACTCTAATAAACGTGCCGGTTCTGACACGGCTGAATGCTCGACGCTGGAGATAATAATATGCTGGGGCGTCCTGTAGCTGCGGGCAACCCCCATAATCGCCAGATTGTCTGCCTCGGTGCCGCCAGAAGTGAAGATAATCGACTCAGCCGGTGCGTTAATGAGTCCAGCGACTTGAATTCTTGCCTGTTCCAGAACCGTTGCAGCCCGTTGCCCCCACTCGTGCAAACTGGAAGGATTTCCCCACTGCTGGGTGAGGACGGTTTGCATCAGGGCGATCGCTTCTGGGCGAGTGGGCGTAGTAGCACTATAATCCAGATAAATTTGCATGGTTGATTAAGCGACAGGCTGTCTCTTCTTTCAGCATATAGCGCCTCTCGCTAGAGCGTCTCTCGCTTAACCACCCGGTTTGCAGACGTTATATTCTTCGTGAGACATGACTCCTTCTGGCACCAGCTTCGTCCCGCAGTCGCGGCAAATCATCCGGTAGTCGCGGCTCAAGGGGATACTAATAATCAAGCGGTTGTGGCGCATCCGCTTTCCCCGAAATTCTATATAGTTCCGGCTACCTTCCAATCTAGCGATGATGGTTCGCGCCTTCAAGACCAAATGAGCGGGAAGATGTCTTAAATTAATCGGATCGAGTGAAAAAGAGGCTTCCCACTCCTGTTTTTCCTGTTTTTTTTGAATCCAGGTGGCGCATTCTTGAATGCAGCGATGGCAAGTTTGACCATAGCCTTTGTGACCGCACGAAAACGTTTTTTTTCTTGGCATACAAATATAGTGGTGTGGCTTCATGCCTCCCACCCCCACAAAGCTTTTATCCTGTGGAAACTCTCCGCCGTGGGCGGTTGGACAAGATCGAATATTTTGTCCGCTTGCAGTTTATGTTAATGCAATAGGGGCAAGTCTCTGAGACTCCTTTTCGCTTGTTGACGAAAAAGCGGTAATGACACCGCGAATCCGTCAGGTTATCGTGTGGGTGATGAAAGAAATTTATGCTTTGATGACGTAAAAAAGGGATGGCGAGTTCGCCTATCCTCTCTTATCTATCAGCGAATCCAACTTCCCGTGCATCTTCTTTTTTTCCCACTTACAATCCGTCTGGGTTTCACATTGCTGCTGGCGCTAACTCTCGGCGCGTGTCAGCGGGTGCAGTCGCAAAATTCCCGTCTCACGCCTCTGCCTCAAGATCCGTTTGTTCAGGTATATTTCAACCACGCCCAAACGTCAGAATATACTGAGCCGTATCGCCAGCAACGACGGCAGGGAGATGATTTAGAGCAACAGATTGTCGATGCGATCGCTTCTGCTAAATCCAGCGTTGATGTGGCGGTGCAAGAGTTGCGCTTACCGAAGATTGCACAGGCGCTAGTGGATCGCAAGAAAGCTGGGGTAAAAGTTCGGGTAATTTTAGAAAATACTTACAGTCGTCCTCTCAGTGCGATCGCTTCAGCAGAGTTAGCGAAACTGCCGCAACGAGAACAGCAACGCTACCAAGAATTTCTCAAATTAGTAGACCGCAACGGCGATAATCAGCTTAGTCCAGCGGAAATTAACCAAGGGGATGCCTTGGTGATGTTACGGAACGCAGGTATCCCGACAATCGACGATACGGCTGACGGTTCTAAAGGCAGCAGCCTGATGCATCACAAACTTGTGATCGTCGATAACGCAAAACTTATCGTGACTTCCGCTAACTTCACGACATCGGATATTCACGGTGATTTTGCTAAGCCTAACAGTTTGGGCAATGCCAATAACTTGCTGAAAATCGATAGTCCTGAGTTGGCAACCCTTTTCACCCAAGAGTTTAACTCGATGTGGGGCGATGGGCCAGGAGGCAAACCGGATAGTAAATTCGGCATCAAAAAGCCCTATCGATCCGCACAGCAAGTAAAGCTTGTCAATACCACCGTCACCGTCCAATTTTCCCCAACCTCGACCACTCAACCCTGGAATCAAACCAGTAACGGCTTAATTGGCAAAACCTTAAGTACCGCCGCCCAATCTGTTGATATGGCGCTGTTTGTCTTCTCCGATCAGCATTTAGCGAATATTCTAGAAACCGACCATCAAAATGGGGTGCAGGTACGGGCTTTAATCGACCCCGATTTTGTCTATCGTCCCTACAGTGAAGCGTTGGACATGATGGGCGTCGCCTTGAGCAATCAATGCAAGTATGAAGCCGATAACCGTCCTTGGCAAGAACCGATTACCACGGTTGGCGTGCCTCTGCTGCCAAAGGGCGATTTATTACATCACAAATTTGGGGTGGTGGATAAAAAAAACGTCATCACTGGCTCCCACAACTGGTCAGAAGCCGCCAATAGCGGCAATGATGAGACGGTGTTAGTCATTGAAAGTCCGACGGTTGCTGCCCATTATCAGCGCGAATTTGACCGCCTTTATGAGAATGCTGTGTTAGGTGTTCCTGATGGGATTGGGCAAAAAATACAGGCACAGCAGAAACAATGTCTCCAGGTAACAACAGGTTCTCAACCCTCCCAAACCACCGCCGCTGCCAATCTAAAAGCCAAACTTCCGATCCAAAAGGCGCAACCACCTAAAAATCTCTCTACCTCTCCTCAGCCCTCCGTCCCTAGCCCTCAGCCCGATTCCTATCTAGTCAACCTCAACACTGCAAGTAAAGAAGAAATCGAGGCATTACCCGGAGTCGGGCCAAAATTAGCTCAGCGCATTATCGAGGCACGTCAGCAGAAACCCTTTACTTCGCTACAAGACCTTGACAAAGTGCCGGGAGTTGGCCCCAGCTTACTTGAAAAAATAAGCGATCGCGTGACTTGGTAGCAACTGCTTCTTCTTTCCGGATAGGGACAATTTGCTGGTGCTAACGACAATTGGACTAAGCATCTGACAGGATAGTGCTGGTCTTAATGTACTGGGGTGTTGTTACATGAAGCTGATCCGCCTTCTCCTCAAAAATTCTTGGGTAACAGTCATTCTGGCTGCATTGACGGGTCTTCTCAGCGGCGGGAGTAGTGCGGGTCTAATTGCCCTAATTAACCTCACATTAAGAGATATTCAATTACCAACAACGACCCTTGCTTGGAGCTTTGTTGGTTTGTGCTTGCTTCTGTTTGTGACTACGACTGCTTCCCAATTGCTGATTGCCCGATTAGCAGAGGAGGTCATCTTCAATCTGCGAATGCTCTTAAACCAACGCATTTTAGCTTGCCCCTTGCGTCACCTAGAAGAAATTGGCTCCTCCCGCCTTCTAGCTACCCTCACAGAAGATATTGAGGTAATTTCTAGTGCCTCTATTTCCGTTTCCGGACTGTTTGTAAATGTCGCTATTTTAGTAGCGTGCCTGCTCTATTTGAGCTGGCTATCTGTGCCTGTATTCTTTTTTATCCTAGGCTTCATGGCGTTAGGAATCTTTAGCCACACGCTACTGGTGACTAAGGGCAGGGATTCTTTCAAACTTTCCCGTGAAGTGCGAGACAAGTTATACGAGCATTTCCGGACTACCACGGAGGGAACTAAGGAACTCAAGCTGCACAACTCTAGACGCCAAGCGTTTCTCTCTCAAGACCTCCAGTCTACCGCTGCGTCTTCGCGCCATTACCGAGTTGCGGCGATGAGTATTTTTGCTTTGGCGGGAAGTTGGGGGCTGTTATTGTTCTTCGTTCCCATTGGTTTGCTGATTTTTGGTTTACCTCTGCTGAGAAATATTCCTGTTTCTGTTCTATCCGGCTATGCCTTAACGATCATCTTTATGATTACTCCGTTGCGGGGTATTTTAAACACTCTTCCCGATTTAAGTAGAGCGAATGTTGCTTTAGATAAGATTGAATCGCTTGGCTTATCGTTGGTAGCCCAGAGAACTGAGGAGCATCTGACGACGACTCTAGATTCGCAGCTTGAGTGGAATTCTTTAAAATTAGTGGGAGTGACTCATGCTTACCGTGGGGAACGGGAAGAACATCGCTTCATTCTAGGGCCACTCGACGTAACTTTTCATCGTGGAGAATTAGTGTTTGTTGTCGGTGGTAATGGGAGCGGCAAATCTACTCTTGTGAAGCTGCTAGTTGGACTCTATATTCCAGAATCAGGAGAAATTCAGTTTGACGGTAAACCGATTACAGATAAAAATCGCGAGTGGTATCGTCAGCAGTTTTCAGTTGTTTTCTCTGACTTCTATCTTTTTACCCGTCTTCTAGGATTAGACACTCCATCACTAACTAACCAAACCCAAAAGTATTTAGAAAAGCTGGAATTAGATCATAAAGTGCAGGTAAAAGACGGTATTCTTTCCACTACTACCTTATCCCAAGGACAACGCAAGCGTCTTGCTTTATTAACGGCGTATTTGGAAGATCGTCCTATTTATATATTTGACGAATGGGCGTCAGACCAAGACCCAGTATTCAAGGAAGTTTTTTACACGCAACTGTTGCCAGAGTTAAAAAGTAGAGGGAAGACGGTTCTGGTTGTTACTCACGATGACCGCTATTTTGAAGTTGCCGATCGGATTGTGAAGTTGGATTATGGGAAAGTGCAATATGATAAAAGCTTACATGGTTGATGGGATTTTTTCTTAAATTATTACTTTTAATTCGGAACCCCACCCCAGCCCTCCCCGTTAACGGGGAGGGGGAAATATGTCTCTTTCTTTTTTATGGGAGGATTGCAAGATTTTGGGTTAAGAAATGTGATAAAAAGTTGCTTGTTTATTCTTTGGAATCATCAATTACCATTATCCATTCATTTACAAATTAACAATACCTCTTTGTTTGATAGTTTTCTCTGTGTTCTGAGATAAATCAGGCCAAGATAAGAAATTAAGCCGCAAAATACGTTTAGTAGGAACGTTGTCCCAAGCGCTAAAAACGCGCTTCCAATCATCAATAAATTCGGGTTGAACTTGCCCTATTTTTTTTACTAAAGAGTAATAGACGCGATCGCTTACTGCTTCATCGGATGTGACGCCTTGCCGAAGTTCCAAATCGAACTCTAGATACTGTTGGTCTTCTTCGTAAAGAATTCGGGCGCGGTATAGTCCAGTGAGAATATCGTTTAGTTCTTCGCATTTTACCGCTGCATCCAACATATATTCGGTAAGATTAGTCCCTAAAAGAATTAAACAACTATCTGAGCGACCCGTGACTGCTAAAATATCTGGAAGCCAAGGGCTAGATTTTGCAATAATCTTGACTAAAGCTTCATCCTGAGAATCTAGCTTATCCGAAGTAAGAATTGCTTTTCTTAATTTCCGCCAACTATATAACGCAACACGGTCGTAGAGAATGTAGCGCACTAGCGGAATTCCTTGCCAACGGGTCACGCAAAAGTGACTATCAACAAGTTCCACAAAAGTGTCGGAAGCAATGAAATGAAAGAAGTGAGGAATGGGAGATTCTATACCTAGCGAATTAGCAAGTTCTTGGTTGCGATACAGTAGTTTTCGTAAGGCAACTGAAGCGAGAGATTCGGTTCCAAGTCCCCCAGTATCGGCGCTGGCATACATGGAAAACATAAATGGAATGTCTTCTGGTATTCCCGCCCGATTTTGCAAAGAAGTGCGAATACTTTCTGGAAAAGGTTCACCAATTACGATGTATCTTAATTTTTCTAATGGAAGCGATCGCTTTCCCTCACTTGCCTTTAGATGAAGATGCGCGATCGCAGATGGTACAATAAATAAAATAATCTGATCTACGAATGGGTTCATCTTGCAGATCATCTCAATAATATCATCTTGCTGGATGCCTGGACAGAATACCCAGAAAGGATAAGGCGTATTCGTTGCCATATTATTTAACGCCCAGGAAAAAGACACTCCTCCTAGAGAACTTCCTAAACTAAGTCCGACAATTGCTAATGTTTTTTTTTGTGTACGGCAAAGGTTCGTTCCAGAAATATTCGAGTTTTAAGACCAATCAAATAGCTAGTTGACTTTAAAATAGGCCAATAAAATGAGTTTCCGGATGAGCCGGAAGAACGCGCAATCGCATAAATTTTATCAGCATCATCTGCTAGTAGTTCCTCAAATGGATAAGCTAAGGCATAGGACTTCTTATCTGGCAAAGGTAGCTGGTCAAATGGAACTCGTGCTTTAATTCCTTGGGTTTCTAAAAACTGTTTGTAAGCGGGTACGCCTTGTTGGGCACGTTGATACACTCTTTCCGCTAATCTTTTCGACCCTAAAGAGTTTTTTGTGAATGATAGAAATTTCATAAGGTAGTGCTAAAGAGGTTGTAAATTTCTCTTTTTTTACGAACCACGAAGGCGCAAAGGACACGAAGGAAAGAGAGGGAGGAGAAGAAGAGTCTATAAATAAGTCTTAAATTTCTAACGCTAAACGCAGACTACTATAAGACAAACTAAAGTTGAAGAGATTCTAGATATTGCTTAATGAAATATCGAATAAATTAAATTAAATTGAAACAAAAATTTACTAACTTAAGTCATAGATTTCAGAGCTTCGCAAATTCTTAGCGTAATAAAGAAATAGGAGCGCCAAACTGATTTTAGGGGTGGATGGAGGGGGGAAACTTCCCTATGTCAAGCTTTCTAGATCGGCACATTCACGCAGGCGTGAAGTTTTGAACGTTATTACTATATAAATTATGGTGAATTTTAATTTGCAAGCGTCTAATTCTCTTCGCAAAACCCAAACTTTTAACAATCCCGCTCGCTTTATTGAAGGATGGTATTGGGCTATTCCCTCTCACAATCTCAAGGTGGGTGAAGTGAAGCCTGTAACCCTTTTGGGAAGGGAACTGGCGATTTATCGGGGCAAGGATGGGAAAGCGATCGCTCTCGATGCATATTGCCCGCACATGGGCGCACACCTTGCCGAAGGAAAAGTCGAAGGCAACGGGATTCGCTGTTTTTTCCACAACTGGAAGTATGACCAAGCGGGAAAGTGTATCGATATTCCGTGTTTGGAAAAGCCGCTTCCAGCGAAGGTACGAAGTTGGCCTACGGCTGAGAAGTACGGAATGGTGTGGGTTTGGACTGGGGAAACGCCACGACAGCCTTTGCCTTGCCCTCCAGAACTCAAAGACGAAGAATGCGACGCTGTGATCGCGTCTTGCTTTGTCAAGAACTGTCACCCCAATGTGGTGATGATCAACGCCATCGACGCCCAACACTTCAATACCGTTCATAACCTGCCACTGAAAATTGTGTTCGAGAAGCAGGAAGACGAAAACGCGATCGCCTTCAGCAATACCACGCGGGGAGGGGAAGATTCTCTGTTTGTAAAACTAATCCGCCCCTTATATAAAAATGAAGTCACTTATAGTATGTGCTACTGGTACGGCAGCACCGGCACGGTGACACTTGGGCCAGACTTTCTCCACTTCTACATCATGTTTGCCCTTCGCCTTACCGAAACAGGAAAAACTGAAGGACAGACTTTATTAATTACTAAGAAGCGTCCGGGTGTACTCGGCTGGATCTTTAATCGGATCGTACTTTGGCTGACGAAAATGGTGGGCAATTACTTTGCCAAAGGAGACACCCAAGTTTTCCAAACGATTAAGTTTGACTTTCAGACTCCGACGAAAGAGGACAAGTCGATTATCCAGTTCATCCAGCACGTCGAGAAACAGAGAGCGATCGCTTGGGGAACTTGGGAGGCGGCTTTACCGAAGGAGCAGCAGCGGCACTATGATTTGGATAAGGCAGACCTAACTCCCCAACCCCTTTCCCTGCAAGGGAACGGAGTGCATCCTCCCTCCCTAACCACGGAGGCGAGATGAGTTCTGTATTAATTACAGGCTGTTCCTCCGGCTTCGGTCGGGGTATGGTTGATGAGTTTCTCCGGCGAGGTTGGCACGTCATCGGTACGATGCGGAACGCACCACAGCGGCGGGAGATCCTCGCAGAATCGCTAGAAAAATATAGCGATCGCTTGACGATTCTCAGTCTGGAAATTACCGAACCCAGCCAACGAGATGCCGTAGTTGAAGCAGTTCGCCAAAGAGGGCGGCTGGATTGTTTAGTAAATAATGCAGGCTACAGGTTCTACGGTGCTTTGGAGGATCTGGGCGAGGAGCAAATCCGCCGTCAGTTTGAGGTAAATTTCTTCGGTGGGGTGTTCCTGACTCGCGCTTTGCTTCCGTTGATTCGGGAAGCGCAGGGAACCCTGATTTTTATCTCCTCTACCTTCGGCTTTACCGGCTTTCCCTTAACCTCGGCGCATTGCGCCAGCAAGTATGCTCTGGAAGGCTTGGCAGAGAGTCTTTATTACGAGCTTGAGTCCCACGGCGTTCGTGTCGCCTTGGTAGAGCCTGGAGCCAGCAAGACGACGAACAATGGCAAGAATATGAGCTGGGGGGAAGGAAACGCTGAAACGTATCGAATTCAGACGGAAAACTACCGGAGGCTGAATCAGCGAATTGTATCAACGGCTCCGGATAATACGCCTCTGGTCGCTAAACGGGTTGCTGATATTGCCGAAGGAAGCGATCGCCAACTCCGCCGTCGAGTCGGCTGGGATGCCAATTTTACCCATATTTATCAACAAATCTTGCCAGACAAGTTGCGCCTACCCTTATCAAAAATGATTTATCGACGGTTATTTATGGGGAGACAAAGCCGATGAATCAATACCAAAAAACAGCAGGCTTCGACTTACCCCACCTCCAATCTGACGACAGGCTGCGTCGCGTACTCTCCTCAGCCTTGAAGAGTCGGCTGGGTAACGATCCGGTTTCCCCAAAATTTATGAGCAATTCCTACTGGGATGCCGCTCATTTTAATCTTGAGAAGGTGCAGGTTTTCCAAGATTCTAGCCAACAAGAGCAAGCAGAAATCCTGCGCCTATGCAGTGACGGACTCATAGAAGAAGCTTATTTCATCGAAAAAGCCGGAGTCGGTTACATGGCAAAAATGGTGCTGCTGGCAGAAACCACTGAGGAGCGAATGCTCTACGCACTCTTCAGCTCCGACGAAGTGACTCACCTTGCCCAGATTAGTCGCTTTTTGCCGGAAAAAGACCTCGTGGGGACAGACGACCCCTTCTTGCGCTTCCTGGCAGATTTAGTGGAAACCCAGGATAAAACAGTCCTGCTATTTGTGCTTCAGGTAGTGCTAGAGGGGTGGGGTTTGAGCCATTACAGAAGCCTCGCCAAAAACTGTGTAAATCCTCAAATGGCTGCGATATTCGAGGGATTTTTGCAAGACGAGAGCCGTCACCACGGCACTGGAGTCACTTTGTTTAACCAGATATACGTCTCCCAAGCGAGTCGAGCCACCATCATCGAAACCCTAGCCCTATTTTTACAGATGGTTCAGGTAGGACCTCGGAGCGTCGTCACCGCCATCGAGCAAGTGAAGGGTCATTTGTCCCGCCAACAGAGGCTGAGGATTTTCCAGGAACTGGACACAGAGACTCATAGCGGAATCCGTCTCAATCTCCTGCGTTCCCTGATGCGGGGAGAAGCGGCGGGAATTATCGTTCAAGAACTAGAGGAGCAGGGGAGGTTTCAGCCTTTCCCCGTAGAACAATGCTTATGAATGAAACACTAAACGAACCCAAAGACAACACGCTTTTAGAAAACCCGAAGGTTTATCAGCAACTTCAGATTAACGAACCCAAAGGGAACACCCTTCTAGAAAACCCAAAAGTCTATCGCAAGCTTCAAATCAACCACACGCGCAATAAACAGCAGGATCATACCCAACTGCTCGACGAAGCCGCAGCCTCTTTCCGATATGAAGACTGCAAAGATGAGTATTGGAACCCGGAAGAATTTTCCTTACTCTACGGAACTCCACTATGGGAACAAGCGAGCGTAAGCCAAAGAGTAATCTTAAACCAACTTTACTGGGTAGCTTACTATTCGCAGATCGTTTCCGCAGAAATTGCCACAATTTACTTTAATCAGACTAGCGCCGCCGGACTTTACGCCCAGGAGGACTTCCGCCTAGTTTGCGATACCCTCGACTTAGAATCTGCTCAGGAAAGGGCACATATCAGCGCCTTCAGAAAAATCTCTAGCGAGGTAGAAGCACAGCTTTTTGGCAAGCGCGTCTTCAGCTATCCTATGCGCGGGCCGTTTGCAGAGACAATGATTTTTGCTGACACCAACGCTCTCAAGACGTGGTGGAAAAAACTCCAGCTGCAAAGCTTTGGAATGCTGTCAGCAGGCAATACTTTTCTGGCTTGCCAATACTTTACCGTTCGGGGTATCCGGACGCTAAACGGTAAGCTGGTGCAGCATAAGCTTAGCAACTACTACCAAAAACATCCCAACTCGGAAAACGCTCCTATTCCCTCGAAAATTTCCTTTTATCACTTCATGGATGAGAGCTTTCACTTTAATAGCTCTACGATTCTTTCCCATGACGTGGTGAAGTGCCTCAAGCCACCAACCGCTTTTGAGAAGCTAGTGGCAAACTTGGGGATACGCGGCTGTCAGAGAGATCACTATCATTTTTCTGTTGCAATTAACGGTATCTTTTGGTACGATCCCGCCCTCTATTCGGCAATTTACGAGGTATTGCGATCGCCTATTTTTGGAATGAGCGACTCGGAAGCTAAAGAAATGATGCGACTGTGCTTCACCGAGGAATCTGAAGGACTGCACCTCAGCTACCAAACCCGTACAGAGGCGATGGAGTCCTACAAAGTTTACCTCGAAAAAGTTGACTACGCTTGGGCAAGTAACCGAGAAATGTCCATCATGGCTGCTAATTCTATTCCCCAGTACCTCGCTACTCAAAAGAAGGCAATTGGTAATTGGTAATTATTGGGGCTAGGAAAACTCTTACCCATTACCGACTTGAAAAATAACTGTGCATCTTTACCCAATTTTAATATGAACCAATCTCAAAATCAAAACACGCAACCCCTTTTGAAAATGAAAATATTCAACAATTGGGATGTTGTTGCCAAAGGCTGGTACATTGCTTGCCCTAGCCGAGAACTTCATCCAGGCAAAGCAAAATCCTTGGAAATCTGCGGACAAAAAATTGTTGTCTTTCGCGGACAAGATGGAAAAGTTCGCGCTTTAGATGCTTATTGTCCCCACCTAGGAACCGATTTAGGAATTGGGCGCGTTGATGGAAATCTCATGCGCTGTTTCTTTCATCATTGGGCGTTCGATGGAGAAGGCAATTGCCAAGATATTCCCTGTCAATCGTCAATCCCCGAAAAAGCTCGCCTTCAATCTTATGCTACTGATGAAAAATACGGTTTGATTTGGGTGTATCCAGATTCAAAAGCATCAGAAGGTGTGGCAGAATTTGATGAACTAAAAGGCAAATCAATTGTGACAGTACATGACAAAGCATTTGAACGAAGTTGTCATCATCACATTTGTATGATGAATGGCATTGATGCTCAACATTTACAAACTGTTCACAAAGTAGATATCAATATGAATCTATCCTTGCATCAGAATCAATCTGGCAATGTGATAGATTTTACCCTTCAAGGGGAGTTTCCTAAAACTACTCGGAGAGAACGCTTGGGACGAAAAATTCTCGGCGATACTTATGAGTATTCTATGAGGTATGCGGATGGCTGTATCGGACTTTTAACGATGATGAAGAATGTTCGGCTTTTTCCTTCACTGCACATGATTTACGCCTATACTCCAGTTGCACCTGGAAGAACCCGCATTCAACCGATTTATGTGGCAGAGAAAAGAAAAGGGATGTTTGGGTGGTTGGTGACACAACTATTACTCTTATTCACACGTCTAGCATACTATGCCTTGAAAGGGGAAGATGGGCAAATTTATGACAATATTCGATATAATCCCAACGCACTTCTGGGTATTGATACGTCATTAGTTAAGTATATGCATTATGTAAATCAACTTGAAGTTTCTATATGGTCTAAAGAATTTGAATAATACAAAGTAAGAAATTTTAGATGCAGCAATTTTGTTAGCTAATGTGAATTTATTTACGAACCGCGAAGGACGCGAAGGACGCGAAGGAAGAGAAAGAATAGGAAGAAGAGGCTAGTTAATATTTCTATTGTTATCAGATTAACTTTTGATTAGAAATTTTTACTTAAGTATGAATGAGCAATGCTGTATCATCCGCTTTCCAGAAACAGATTATTCCCCCCTAACTCTGGAGAAGCACTCTAATCTTTCGGAGCATCTGACGGTGCAAAATTCCCCGGTACTCTTTGGATGTCGTACTGGAATTTGTGGAACCTGTCTTGTAGTTGTAAAAGGTAATATTCCTCCTCCCAGTAAAGACGAAAAGGAAGTATTGGAAACTCTAGCGCCAGGAAATAGTCAAGTGAGATTAGCTTGTCAATTGGCTCTCAGCAGTGACATTGAAATTGCTGCTTTTGATGATGAAGAATGAAGCCAAAAAATCTTCTATTTCTTATTTTTAATTTATTGCGGAGGATTAGTGAAATTTGAAGATTTCTGGTATGTTGTGGCACTCAGCGAACAGTTAAAGCCGAATACTGTGCTGGAACGCACGGTTTTGGGGGAATGGCTGGTAGTGTTTCGAGGAGAGGACAGAAAGCCGGTGGCGTTGCGCGATCGCTGTATGCACAGAAATAGCCGTCTCTCTAAAGGAAAAGTCTGTCAGGGAACGCTTCAGTGTCCCTACCACGGCTGGGTTTACGACAAGACGGGGAAGGTAGTCGCTGTCCCCGCCGAGGGAGAAGACTTTAAGGCGACTCATGCTCGTCGCACCCAGCATTATGACACCAGAGAGCAGGATGGATACGTCTATGTAAGGCTGGAACAAAAGCCGAGTGAAGAGTTTGAGCCTTTTCAAATGCCTTACTACGGAAAGCCGGGATGGGAGACGGTACGAGTCATTAACCGTTTTCGGAACAGTGTAACTAACTGTGCGGAGAACTTTATTGACATTCCTCACACCGCCTCGGTTCACCCTGGGGTATTTCGCACTTCTCGCAAGCAAAAGCTGGAGATGACGGTAGAGAGGCGAAGTGGCTCAGTTTTCGCAGAATACCGCAACGAAACGACAAACCTCGGCTGGTATACGCGCTTTCTAAATCGGAAAGGTTACGAGATCCGCCACACAGATAGCTTTCACATGCCAAACGTTACCAGCGTGGAATACGATATGGCACC
The DNA here is from genome assembly GCF_014698845.1 of Coleofasciculus sp. FACHB-1120. Lineage (NCBI taxonomy): Bacteria > Bacillati > Cyanobacteriota > Cyanophyceae > Coleofasciculales > Coleofasciculaceae > Coleofasciculus > Coleofasciculus sp. FACHB-1120. Next base: position 397,409 of record NZ_JACJTV010000001.1, read on the forward strand.
GAAAAGAAGGCTTTTTATTACTAGCCAATCGATTCCGGAAGCGGAGGACTCTACTCTCGTCTATACGGACGTCACTTTTAACTACGGCATTTGGAACAAGATTGCGCGTCCGTTTGTTCGCTGGACTGCCCAATATATTATCCGTCAGGATGTGGAAGCGCTTGGTATTCAGCAAGAGGTAATCGAAAAGTACGGTACCCAGTTTGCCAATACACCAGCTGACACAATCCACGTCCTAGTTGAATCTATTCGGAGCAAGATTGAAGCAGGAGAAGATCCTAGAACTCTCTTGGATAAGTCTGTTCAAGTAACCTTCTGGGTTTAATCGGTGGGAGTCTATCAATGCTTATCAATCACTGGGAATCTGGAACCCCACCCCAGCCCTCCCCGTTAACGGGGAGGGAGAAATCCTACTTTCCCTCGTTAACCAGGGAAATGCAGCGGGTTCTATAACCCCACCCCAACCCTCCCAGTTAACGAGGAGGGAGAAATCCTAATTCCCCTTTGTTAACGAGGGAAATGACGCAGGAATAGACAAACTCCCCACACTCCGGCACCCCTCTCCGTGAACGGAGAGGGGTTGGGGGTGAGGTTCTAAATGATGACGATTCAAACGAATTCAATATCAGGCAACATTCCCTAAATTGAGCTGATTAGCGATGGGAGTATTCTTTACTTTTGCGATTTTAATGACGCTGACTGTGGCGAATCAGCGCAGTTTTACTGCCTTGCGAACGAGAACCTACGAGGACTGGATTTTAGATGCTGTTGGTCTGTTTTTTCAGGGTGTTCTCATCCCGATTCTTCAGCTCACAGTAGTTTACCAGATGTACCACTATCTTCTACCCAGCGATCGCGCCTTGCTTGCTCTGCCTCCAGTCGCGGCATTCTTGCTGAGTTTCGTGTTTGTGGATTACATCTACTACTGGAACCATCGCTTGCTCCATAGTCGGTGGCTCTGGTCTCTCCACGCCGTTCATCATACCAGCACCGAAATGAATGTCTTGTCTACCTCCAGAAATACCCTGTGGACGAGCTTTTTGATCGTCTACTTATGGGTTCACGCTCTATTTATTTATCTGCTGCAAGATCCCACTTGGTACATCACTGGTGTCAGTCTTAGCTCGGCTTTAGATTTGTGGCGTCACAGCACCATCACTCCCATACCAAACTCTTGGCTATATCGCTGGCTATCGGCTTTGCTGATAGTACCCCAAGATCATGCTTGGCACCACGCCAGCAGCTCAGTTTGTGGGAACTACGGAGCCAACTTTAAGCTTTGGGATCGGATGCACGGAACGTATTATAAAAGCGATCGCGTACCGGATTCTTTGGGGGTCAAAATCAACCTCACCTTAACTCAGAAGCTACTGTGGCCTTGGAAGAATTAGCAACTAAAAATTAAAAAATTGGCTTCTTCATTTTTAATGCAAGCATTTTTAATTTCACTATGACTTTCCTCGGCACAATCCTCTCCTGTTTTCCCTCCTTAGTTATCCTGATTGCGATCGCATCTTTTCTGGAGATCTGCTTCTTTCCAGGAATCTTCAGTATCTCGGCTCTTTTCCTTTCTCTGTATGGGTTTCCCCTGTTGGTGTATCGCCTCCACGAGCGTTTTTACCCCGTCAAGGAAGGGATCAGCTATCTAGGCAGCAAAGAGTATTCACCCTGGTGGGGAAGTCATCAGATTCAACTTATCTACATTGCGTTTCCAGCGTTGGAAACGTTGCTACGCCTGATTCCCGGTGCTTTTTCCTTATGGCTGAGACTGTGGGGAGCCAAGATTGGTAAAAGCGTTTACTGGACGCCACAGTTAGAAATTTCCGATCGCGGACTGATTGAGGTAGGCGATCGCGCAGTTTTCGGTCACGGAGTAGGCATCTACCCCCACATCATTAAACCCAGAAAACAGGACTTGATGCTGTATGTCAAGAAGGTGAAAATCGGCAGCAATGTCTTTCTAGGAGCCTGGAATCACATTGGCCCCGGAGTTGTCGTTGAGGAAGGAACCTACGTTCCGGTTGCTACCCACATCTATCCCAACAAGAAATTCAAATAATCTTCAATCGAAGACAGTTAATCCCCTGCTTCCGGCTCCCCTCTCTGTCAACGGAGAGGGGCTGGGGGTGAGGTTCCAAATTAATCCTCCAAACAAATTTGATATGATGCGCCCTATTGTCAAGCTTTTCGGACAACTTCTTTCCCCCTACGCCAAGGGCTTCTTGCAAGCACTAGAAAATCCCCAAAGAACCCAGCAATCCGTTCAAGAGGAAATTGTAGACAATCTTGCCAAGAGTGAATATGGCAAATTTTTAGGTATCCGATCGGTTGCAGATTGGCATCGTATTCCGATTGTTAACTACGACGATCTCAAAGAGTGGATCGAGCGGCAAAAAACAACCCAGCAGCCAATCTTGACACCAGAATCGATTCTCTTTTACGAAAAGACTTCTGGAAGTAGTGGCTCGGCAAAATCCATTCCTTACACCAAATCTCTTCGAGCTACCTTTAACCAGATGTTCTGTGTTTGGGCGCATGACCTAATTCAGCATGGCCCAGGCTTTTCTACGGGTAAGATATACTTCTGCGTCTCTCCCCGGCTTGATTCGGCAAGCCCAAATAGTATTCCCGCTGGATTGGAGGATGATTCGGAGTATCTGGACGAATGGTTAATGTTATTTCTTCGTCCCTTTCTGGTTTCTCCTCCCGGATTGAATCGCCTTCGCAATGCAGAGGAATTCAAGGAGAAACTTGCCCACGCGCTTCTACTCGAAGAAAATCTGGAAGTTATCTCGATTTGGAGTCCAAGTTTCCTTCGCGTACAACTCGACTACATCCAGACGCATCGAGTACGACTGTGGAAAGAACTTAAAAACAAAATGTCAGCGAAACGCTCTAAACTCCTCTTGGAGCCGGAGATTCCGTGGAAGCTGCTTTGGCAAGAATTGAAACTTATTTCCTGCTGGGATAGCGCGAATGCGGCAGATGGTGCAGGGTTTTTGCGATCGCGCTTTCCCGGTGTCATGGTGCAGGGAAAAGGACTCCTCGCCACCGAGGCACCGATGACAATTCCCCTGATTCAGGCAAAGGGATGCGTCCCTTTGCTCGATCAGGTGTTTTTTGAGTTTGAGGATGGAGAGGGGAAAATCCACCGACTTCACGAGATTGTGGCGGGGACTGACTACGAAATAATTATTTCTCAGAAAGGGGGATTATACCGCTACCGAATTGGCGATCGCGTGCGCGTCAGCCACTTTTATCAAGGAACGCCGTGCCTGGAATTTTTGGGGAGAAATCAGGCGACGAGCGATCTCGTGGGTGAGAAGCTGCATTCTGAATTCGTGCGCTCTGTCCTTGAGGATTTGGCGCTAGAAAGAACGTTTTTTAAGAGCTTGGTGCCTTCTAGAAAGCCGGTGGATCGTTATATTCTTTTGCTCGACACCGCCAAAGAGCCGCCCGAAGCGATCGCTCAACGGTTAGATGATGCTTTGATGCGATCGCACCACTATCGACAAGCTCGACTCTTAGGACAGCTGGCTCCGGCGCGGGTGCTGGTATCAAGACAAATACCGGAAATCCTCACCCTGTATGGGATGCGAGCTGGCAAGAAATGGGGAGACTTGAAACACCCGCTGTTAGCGATCGCACCCCTTGAGGAAGAATTGCTTGTCGATCTAGAAAAAGTCTCTCAGAACAGTTGTTTCCGCTGACATCTTCTCTAGAGATTTTGAGTCAGGAGTTGCATACAAAAAAAGGAAAAACCGAGTGCTTACACTCGCGCTACGCGATCGCGCCCCTCTTTTTTGGCTGCATAAAGTGCCGCATCAGCCGCATTAATCAGATGTTGCGGCAACAAGTCTAAGTTAGGTACACTACCCGCCACACCTAAACTGACGGTTACATAACTGCACACTTTAGAGCCGCTGTGGGGAATCGCCAAGTTACTGATTGCCTGCCGAATCGTCTCTGCTACGAAAACCGCTCCTTCAATATCAGTATTGGGAAGAATTACGGCAAATTCTTCCCCACCATATCGCGCCACTAAATCCGCTGGACGCCGGACAACACTTTTAATCGCGCTAGCCACCTGCCGTAAACAATCATCCCCTTCCAGATGACCGTAAGCATCGTTGTAGCGTTTGAAAAAATCTACATCTAATAAAATCAAAGACAGCGGTGCTTGTTCGCGTCTTAAGCGCTTCCAACTAGCATCCAGACACTCATCAAATCGGCGACGATTCGCAATCTGAGTTAAGCCGTCTAGGTTAGCGAGTTGCCGGAGTTCCCGATTGGCAGACTGCACATATTGGTAGAGTTGGGATTGATGAATCGCGATCGCTACCTGATTTGCCAACTGAGACAACAAATCCACTTCAAATGCCTGCCAGTCACGAGGAGCAGCACACTGGTGAGCAATCAGTAACCCCCATAGACGCTCTTCTTTCAAAACCGGCATTGCGACAACAGCTTTCACCTGATAGCGTTGGAAAAACTTAATTCCATCGTCTGTAAAATTAAACTTTTCAACATCAGACAAGACGATTGGGAATCCCTGAGAAAAGGTGCTAAAACATTCTTGAATCCAGGATGGATTCACAGTCTTCCCTAACATTTGAGGGTATTTTTTACCGACTGATTCTGCTACAAAGGTGCCGTTGTTGTTAGCTCCCAACTGGTAGATAGCCACTCGATCTGAAAGCAAACAGCGTCGAATACTGTTGACTGTTGCATCCAGAATCTCTTCTAAATTCAGCGATTGGCGAATTTGTTGAGTCACTTCAGCAATTAGCCGTTCCCGTGCTGCTTGTTGTCGCAGCACTTCCTCTGCTTTCTTGCGCTGAATCATTGAGCCTAATTGGGTCGCGACTGCATTAACGAGTTGGAGCGATCGCTCATCTGGTGTCATTTCCTGTTTATGGAAAAATATCAAAATTGCCAGCACTTGATGGTCGAAAGCGATCGGAATTCCTAAGACCCCTTTCAGTCCCGCTTGTGTGGCAATTTGAGTTCGCAGAAAAACGGTCGAGTTCTCCTGCGTCATATCTGCGATCCATTCCACTTGTTGGGACACCCACACTCGTCCTGGCAATCCCTCGCCAAGAGAAAAACGAAACGCCTCACTCTGGCGTCGAAATTCATCAAAACGGACATCCCCGTACCAACATCGACGGTATTCAAGTACGGTTCCCTCCGAGGACGGCATCCACGCTTCCCCAAACTCCCAACCGAGGTTTTGACAAAGAGCGATCAAAATGACTTCTAATGCTTCTTCTACATCAGCAGCAGAACTAATTGCTTGAGTTGTACTTAGTAAGAGTTGTAACTGTGTATTCTGAGTTTGCAGTTGTAACTGAAACTGACGCAGCGCCAATTGATGTTCAATTCGTACTAAAACCTCAAGTGGCTCAATCGGTTTGGTGATGTAATCTACTGCTCCTAATGTAAAAGCATTCACCTTATCAAAAGTTGCATCTAAAGCACTGATAAAAATAACCGGGATGTTACAGATTTTCTCTAAGGATTTCAACTGTCGGCAAACTTCATACCCATCCATATCCGGCATTTTGATGTCAAGCAAAATTAAATCGACAGGATTTGCCTGAACCGATTGCAGCGCTAGCTTACCACTCAGGGCAACCCGCACTTTATATCCATGATTTGATAAAATTTTAGTTAACAAACTAACATTTTCTGGGGTATCGTCAACTACCAGTATTTTCTCTTTTGATTTTAAATCTTGACCCTGAGGCATAAAGTGTTTGTATCGTTATTTTTGACCAATTAAGAGATAAGTCATCATCTCCCCCTTCCCTTTTACTGAAATAGTCCCTCGTTCTTGGAAAACAAACTGTTCTTTTAAGCGTTCGTAAACGGCAGCCGTTACCTGAGTTTGACCAGGAATCCCACTTGATTCCATTCGGGAAGCCACATTCACGGTATCTCCCCATAAGTCATAGCTGAATTTTGTTAAACCAATTACTCCAGCGACTACAGGTCCAATATTAATGCCGATCCGGAGACTAAAGTTCTCATTAATTTCAATATTGAATCTAGCGATAAAACTTTGCATCTCTAAGGCTAGTTTGGCAATTGATGAAGCATGATCTGCTCCTGGTATTGGTAGTCCTCCTACTACCATATATGCATCCCCAATGGTTTTTATTTTTTCTAACCCATGTTTGTTAGACAACATATCAAATTCAATAAAAATTCGATTAAGTATTTCTACAAGTTTCGTTGGAGTTTTTGTAGCTGCAAAGTTAGTAAAACCTACTAAATCAGCAAATAAAACACTAACATCAGCAAAACTATCGGCAATGACTTGCTGCTTTTGTTGTAAACGCTCAGCAATTGGCTTTGGTAATATATTTAGTAAGAGTTTTTCTGTTTGTTCTTGAGCAAGCTTTCGCGCTGTAATATCAGAAACAGTTCCCTCGTAATAGAGAAGTTTATTTTTGGAATCGCAGACTGAACGGGCATTCTCAGAAATCCAAATAATTGTCCCATCCCGGCGGTAAACTTGAGACTCAAATCCCATGACAGCATGATTAGATTCCATTGCTTCTATAAATTCACGTCGTCGGTTTAAGTCAACATAAAGTTGCTGTTCAACATTTTTAATACTGGTTGTTAGTTCTTCTGGAGATTCATAACCATAAATCTTCGCTAGTGCTAAATTAGCGCTCAAATAACGCCCGCAAGGTGTTGTCTGATAAATGCCTTCTACTGCATTTTCAACGATGCTGTGATAGCGTTCTTGAGTAATTCTGAGAATTTCTTCAGTTTGCTTGTGATCGATTAAAGGGCCTAATTGGGTAGCTACCGCGGTCACTAAATTAATTGTATGTGAATTAATCGGAACCGAACCTTTTTTATAGAAAACCAGAATAGCTAATACTCGTTCGTTCAGAATAATGGGAACTCCAAAAGCAGATGCTGAACTAGCAGCTCTTTTTTCCTTATTTAGAATCAATGAATCTTTGGAATGTGAATCTTTGAAGGCTAGAATATCTTCTTCCCATTCTGGCTTTTTGAAAACAAAGATTTTCCCTGGCAAGCCAAGATTAGCTGCCAAGATAACTGTTCTACTTTGGTTTTTAAAATCCAAGAAACTAGAGTGGCTAGAGTACCAATTTTGACTGCATTCTAAGATATTTTTATCTTCGGCGGGCAACCAAGCTTCGCCATAATCCCATTGAATTGTCATCCCAACTAAGTGCAATACAGTCTGTAACACCGAATGAACGTCTTTTTTGCGGCTAATCGCTTGAGTGGTTACGAGTAAAAGACGGAGTTCAACTTCTGCTTGTCGCCGGGATTCTAGGTGTTTTTGCAGTAGCTTATTTTGCTCTGTCAGTTGCATTTTTAGTTCTCGAATCCGTAACTGATTCTCGATTCGAGCTAACACTTCTAAACGTTCAAAAGGTTTTGTAATATAGTCAACACCACCAACTTTAAAAGCGTTTATTTTGTTAACTGTTTGATCTAAAGCACTAATGAAGATAACCGGGATGTCGCGAGTTTTCTCTGAAGCTTTTAGATGTTGACAAACTTCATATCCATTCATGTCTGGCATATTAACATCGAGCAAAATCAAATCGGGAGGATTTGAATTGCAAGCGTTGATGGCGAGTTGACCGTTGGGTGCAACTCGCACTTTGTAATCTTGTTCAGATAATATGTGAAACAGCAGTTTTAAATTTACAGGATTATCATCAACTGCTAGGATATTAGGTCTAGCGATAGGTGATTCCATTATGATTATAAAGGCTCTACAGATTTAATCAAGGTTAACAGTTGCTCGAATTGGTATTGATTAGCTAATGCCATTAAAGCTTTTGACAAAACTTCATTTTGGGGATGCACCTGCTCAATCAGTGCAGTGATAATTTCCAAATCCCCTTCAACAAGAGCTTGATATAATTTTCTCAACCAATCCTTAGGTAAATCAGCCAGTTCGGCAGTATTTAAGGCTGGCGATTCTAGCGAGTCTTTTTCAGATGCATCACTAAGTTTCTCATAATTAAAGGAGACATTCAAATGTTTTTGGACAGCATTAAAAATATCTGCTTCTCGAAAAGGTTTACGGATAAAGTCATCGCAACCAGCTTCAATAGCAGATGCTTTATCTTCATTTAAGGAACTGGCAGTCAGAGCAATAATGATGGTACGAGAATTGGGTAGTTTATTCTGGAATGAAGGTTTCTGATGCTCCCACTTTCTAATCTGTTTAGTAGCTTCATAGCCGTCCAAGATTGGCATTTGTATATCCATCCAAACTAAATGAGGTGAATTACGTTCCCAGATTTCTAATGCCTCTTTTCCATTACAAGCTTCTAGTAATTCAAAACCAAGGGGCTGGAGAAGTTTGAGCAGCAGTTGGCGATTAGAATCGCTATCATCTGCAATCAGCATTTGATAGTGAGGTTGCTGGGACGCGAGTGCAATAACGCGGTGGTTTTGGAGGGGTATTGCAATCTCGCTGGGAGCAATAATATTTGCTTGAATGTTAAATTTAAATGTTGTTCCTTTTGCAAATAAAGCACTTGTATCGTCATTGAATTCCCTGATAGGGGTTCCGGGGGTGAAAGCTTTGCCGCCACTGATGAGGGTCATTTCACCTCCCATTAAATGGACAAATTGACGGCTAATTGTCAATCCTAAGCCAGTTCCTTCTTGCACTTGTTCCCCGGCAGACGTTTGCACGAAAGGTTTAAATACTTTGTCGAGTTCGTCATAAGCAATACCGGCTCCCGTATCGGAAACTTCAAAGATAATTGAGGAAAGGGGAGAGACAGAAGATGAGTCGGAATTTCTTATCCCCAGTTTCACTTTAACTAATACCGTTCCGGAAGCAGTAAATTTAACGGCGTTACCTAGCAGATTAATCAACACCTGACGCAATTTGACTTCATCTGTGCGGAGGTATTGGGGAATATCGACAGCACAGTCAAATTTTAGGTTTAAACCCTTTTCTCTAGCTTTCAAAGAAAACATCGCTTCGACATCCTTTAGCAAGCTGTAGAGGTCGAAGTTATTTTCATTCAGCGTCATGCATCCAGCTTCAATTTTGGAGAGGTCAAGGACTTGGTTTATCAGGGTCAACAGATGTTCTCCACTGCGACGAATGATAGTGAGATTTTCTTGCTGTTCTGTTGAAAGATTGGGGGCACGACTCATGAGGTGGGAAAAGCCTAAGATGGCGTTGAGGGGGGTTCGGAGTTCGTGACTCATGTTGGCGAGAAAGATGCTTTTGGCGCGGTTAGCAGCCTCAGCGGCTTTTTTGGCTCGTTCAAGTTCAGCTTCTACTCTTTTACGAGTGGTAATATCGACTCCGATTCCTAAAACGCAGACTTTATCGCTTGCAGGTGGATGCAGAGGAATTTTTTGCCACTGAAACCATTTATCCTGGTTATTTGCGGCTGTCACTTTTTCTTCGGGAACGAATAAGGCTTGACCTGTTTCAATGATAGAGCGGGTTTCTTGGAGGAGATGCTCAACATCCTCTAAGAATGGATGGAAGTCTACATCCCGTTTACCCATCAGTTCTTCTACAGTCGTGTTGTAGAGCTTGGCAGCAGCTTTGTTAAGCAGCACAAACCGTCCTTCCGAGTCTTTTACAAAAATGGTGTTGGGGTCATTGTCAATTACCTTTCGCAGGAACTCTTGTTGCTGCCGGAGAGCTTCTTCAGCAATTTTGCGATCGCTAATATCCAGAAGTACGCCCCGCCAAATTATGCTGCCATTAGCTTGAGATTCCGGACGAGAGCTGGCTGCTAGCCAACGAGTAATACCATCTGGGTGGAGATAGCGCCACTCATAATAGAAAGGCATTAAATTATTGAGGCTAATCTCTAAAGCGGCGTTGTAACCAGGGAGGTCTTCTGAGTGGTATCGCTCTAGTAGGAGAGATAAATTCCCCATCACCGCTTGAGCGGAAATCCCTAATAGTTCGCTACACCCTTCACTGATGTAGTCTAGAAAATGTCTGCCGTCGGCCGAGTAAGTGTAGGTGAAAACCGCGCCAGGAAGGTTATTGGCAAGGCTCCGCAAGCGAGCTTCGTTTTCCCGGAAAGCTTCTTCTATACGTTTGCGATCGCTAATATCGATAGCATGACCGACGACTCGAAGTGCTTGTCCGTCTGCATCTCGCACGACTACCCCATAATCCAAAATATGATTGTAGCCATCTTCTCGGTGATGGAACCGATATTCAAGCATATAATCATCTTCACTAGCGATCGCCTCACAAAACGTGAGCGAAACCTGCTGCAAATCCCCCGGATGGACGCGCTCAACCCACCAGTCACCCGTTAGTCCGGCTTCTTCGGGATGGTATCCGCTAGTTTCATAGAGTCCCTGCGTCCGCAGAACAATATTCTGCTTCAGATCCCAGTCGTAAACATATCCTTTAATTGCCGATGCCGCTAGCTGAAAACGTTCGTTGCTCTCTTTGAGCGCTTGCTCTGTCCGTTTGCGCTCGGTGATGTCAATCGCCACACCTCCGACAAGGCGTTCTCCAGAGAGGTTCTCCAGGGGAAACTTGTACACGAGGAAATCCCCGATTGTGCCGTCCGATCTGGGAGCTTGTTCGATCGCCTCTACTGACTGATTCGTTTGGATGACTTTCCGAATGTTTTCCAGATACTGTTGCGCGAATTCATCACGATAAAGCTGTGTAAGCGTTTTTCCAACTACATAGTCTTCTGGGATTTGGAGTATCTGGCGGTAGGTTTTGCTGAAGAAAACAATTCGCCCATATTCATCCGTGATCCAAGAAGCCGCTGGGCTGTTATCCATGAACGCATGAAACCGGGCTTCGCTTTCTTTTAATGCGAATTCTGCCTGTTTGCGAGCCGTAATATTCGCGAATGAAGATACCACTGCATACGGCAGAGATTCGCCAGCCCGAAAGAGAGGTTGGGCGTTAACAGAAATCCAGGTTAAGCTACCATCTGGCTTATAAACTCCCATCACTACATCAGAGCAAGGTTCGCCAGTTCGTAGTGTCACCATTGCTGGGTGTTCCTCCCCTAGAAAGGGTGAACCATCTTCACGAATGGTTTGCCAGCTGGGATCGAGGGAAGTTCGTCCCATCATTTGCTCGCGAGACAAGCCGAGAATTCGTTTAGCACTAGCGTTACAGGTATGGATAACCCCGTTGGCATCCTGCAAAACAATACCTTCTGCCATCGTTGTCACGACTGAACGATAGCGTTCTTCGCTTTCCTCTAAAGCAGCCGTGAAACGCTGGCGTTCTGTGATATCCCGCACGATACAAACCACTTCATCAGCACCACTTTTGACGATGCGTGCCTCGTAGTTGTGAATGCCATCGGGTTCTTCCACGTCGTATTCGTAGGTTTGTCGCTCTCCAGTTTCAACTGCTACCCGAAAATGCTCCAGCAGATCATTTTTAACCTGTTCGGGCATCGGTAAATCCCGTAAGTTTCTGCCAATTAAAGCTTCAGGCAGCATCTGCAAGGCTTCTTCGCCTGGTTTTACGTCTAAATAAGTGCCGTCTATCCGGTGCCGGAACATTGCATCGGGAATCGCGCTCAAAAGCGCCTGCATTCGTTCTTCATTCTGATGCAAGGCTGCTTCTACCTGCTTGCGTTCGGCAATCTCCTGTTCTAGCTGGGCATTGGTTTGGGCTAGTTTAGCAGTGCGCTCTTGTACTTGGCTTTCTAAAGTACGGTTGTAGTCGGCAAGCAGATGTTCTGCTTGCTTACGCCAGGTGATGTCAACGAGCAAGCCATCCCAAATAATATCGCCGTTGGGTTGTTTTTCTGGGCGGGAAGTGGCTTGCACCCATTTCAAGTGACTAGAAGGCGAGGTAATTCGACCTTCCCAGTACCAAGGCTGCAAGTCTCTAGCAGAAACCAAAATGGTTTCATTTAGCAAAGGCAGGTCATCGGGATGCACCGCATCCCAGGCAAGTTGAGGATTTTGGACGATCGCTTCTGGTTCATATCCATAGATTTCACGAGTGCCGGAACTCATGTAAGTAAACTTATGGCTACCGTCTGGATGGAGGATGTATCGGAAAATTACACCCGGTACATTTTCTGCAAGATGGCGAAACTTCGCTTCACTTTCCCGCAGCGCGGCTTCTGCTTGTTTGCGATCCCAGTTGGCTATGTGTTGGTATTCCAGGCTGCGATAAGCGATCAGCGCAACCGCAGAGCCAGTCATGCCGATTAGCGGGGCAACAACGGGTAGCCACCAGCTTGCTAAAAAAGCGAGGTAACTGCCACCCGTCAGAATTCCCCCGATTAGGCAAATGCTAACCCCATAAACGATCCATCTAGCAACAACATGATGTTTAAAGGGTTTGAAGCGAAGTAACGTCCAACTCACTCCACTGCCAATCAAACACCAAACCAAAATCCATAAGGCTTCTTTTGGTTCAGACCAAACCTGGATGAAAGGACGACCCTCTAAAGCAGCACTCAAAATTTGACTGGTTAAATTGGCATGAATGACTACGCCCGGTAATCGTTTGGGAGTTGCAAAGAGACTACTACTATAAGGGGTGAAGGAAAGGTCATTGAAGCTAGAGCCGATTGCGCCGATTAAGACAATGCGATCGCGTAAAAGATTCGGCGGGATGCGGTTCTCTAGAACATCCGTCATCGATACCGTGGAGAAATTTTCTAACATCCCCCGGTAGTTCAACAAAATCTGGTACCCACCAGAATTGGCACGAACGTAACCGCCTTCATTTCCCGTAAATGGGGCAAATACAGCTTTACCTAATCGCAATTTCTTGCCACCAGCGCTCTGGAGGGTAATCTTTTCTTTTTCCAGATACATTAAAGCCAGCTTTGCGCCTAAGCCCAGGTGGGTTTTACCATCAGATGTTTTGATAGACAGCAACCCTCGACGGACTTTGCCATCTGCATCTAACACCAAATCGGCGAGTCCCACTTGGTTCAGACGATTCAACGTTGGGGGTGGGGCAACTGCATCTCCTACCGCTTTTTCGACACCCACTAGGTTAGGCGTAGATTCAAATACTTTAACCAGTGCTTGATGACCAGGAGGGACTGGCAAATCTCGGTAAATATCTAAGCCAATGGCTCTGGGTTGCTGAACTTTCAGTTTTGCGATCGCTTCAGCTAACAGAGCATCAGAAATTGGCCATCGTCCGACCTTTTCAATATCTGATTCATCAATACTAATAATTACAATCCGCGGATCAATGGGTTCGCGAGGTCGCCAGCGAAAAAATTGATCCAATATAGCCAAATCAAATATTTGCAGTAAGCCTAAATAACTTGTAGTAATGACTGTGCCAGCCACAATCGGAGCTGTAATCAGCAGCCCGCGCCATTGGCGAATTTGCTTTTTAAGTTTTTGCACCATTAATTTATTAGCATCAAAAATAAGGGGAAGGGGAAAAGGAAAATGCTTCTTCTTTCCCCATTCCCCTTATGTATTCTGGCAATTGATTGATGCTTGAATTTAATTCGGCAGCATCCGACTCAACTCGCCTGTTTTCCGAGCTAAGTATATTTACTTAACTAATTCAATCCTTCTGTGCCCTACTCTTAAATCCTCAAAACGTTAGATTTTCCCATACCCTAGTTTAAAAGTGGCTTTGTAGCGATCGCTTGTAGCCCAATCGAATTTAACAATTCCTGCCATGTTGAAGCCAAGGTTGCTTCACTCGGCTCTAAGCGTCTAGCTTCAGCTAAACTCGCTACAGTATCGAACCAAATCCCATGTTTTCCATACAGAGCAGCACGCTCTAGTAGAGGTTGATTCTGGATCTGGCTCATTACCTCAGAGCTGAGTTGAACTCGTCGAATTTCTCCTTGTACCCCTGGGCTACCGGGTCTGAGTCCTTGCTCGCCAATGATAATAAAAGTCCACCGATACTTCTTTTCAATTTCTAGAGGTGGCGCATTACCCGGAAGTTTGAAACTAAGAACGCCTTCTTGACTCGAAATCGGAATTTTTGCTTGGTAATGAAAATTGTTATTTTCGTCTACTAATCCAAAAAATATTTCCTTAGCAGAAGTCGGAGGTACATAAACTAAGAATGTTGGATGCTCTGCTACTGTTAACTTACTTGTAGCGATTGGCACCAGCGGAGTCACACACCCACCTATAGCGATTACCGCTTGAGGACATTCATCACCACGAGATGCACCTCCTGCCGTGTCATCTGGTTGTCCACTTCCTGGAGGCTCAAAGGTTACGCGACCTATCGAAATATCAGCTAGAGTCTGAGATTGACTAGCCGACTCGGTTTGGGCGCTCACTTTAGTGAAAAAGCTAGGAGTAATAATCAGTCCTAGTGATAAAAAAAATGCGACTAACGTTTGAGTGGTAAAAGATTTTTGCTGTGCCATTTTCTTACATCCAAAAAAAAGATTTTACTGAATTTACACTTAATTATTACTGTAAAAACACGTAGATTACTTCAGTACAAATACCTGGTCGTTGTAAGAAGTTCCTCGGAGAACAGTAATCATGTTGGTTTATGGACTTTTAGCGTTTCTATCGCAAGCTGAGGATAGAAATAAGCGGCTAAAGGGTTCGTGAATGCAATATTCCGGACAACTCTTACGAAGTCCGGAATCTGAACCGATGGCTCACAGCTCTAATAAAATTGCTATCAATAGGTTCGATTAGTAGAAATACGCAATAGTTTTCGCTGCGTAGAGGCAAGGTTTATCGTGTCTCTATAATCTATCCTGTTTAAGAAATCATCTTATCCAAACCGTTTTGCGCTTGCAAGATTACCTGTGGATAACTCTCTGTTAGCCTTATAAAAAACAGAATCTCCGAAAATCGCCAAGTTAGTAGACCAAAACTCCTACCTATTTAAAGCCAACTTCCTACTAAAATGAAAGATGACCAGTAAAAAGGATGAGCATATTTTGGCTGTTTAAGCAGAGTTATCTGTGCCCGACGAAGAGCTTTAACTTTGCTTTCTCCTTGTAAGAGTTGCTGGTAAAATTCGCTCATTAGCTTAGCAGTGGATTCATCTTGGACTGACCAAAGAGTTGCTAAGGTACTGCGTGCGCCAGATCGCACGGCTACTCCTGCTAATCCTAAGACCGCTCTTTTATCGCCAGTTGCAGTTTGGCAAGCACTCAGAACTAATAGTTCAATTGAATTAAAATTACTCGAATCTCTAGAACGTAATAAATTTTCAAACTTTGTGACATTAATCCTGCTATTCCACGTCAGAATAAATGTAGAGGCTGAGCTAGAACTAAACTGACCATGAGTAGCTAGATGAACAATCGGAAAAGAATTTTTATTCAGATAGTTCTCTAGGTTTGCTTCGGTAAAATTCTGATTTAGAAATACTTTAGACGGCATTTCAGACGCGATTTGACTGACTTCAATGCCTACTCCTGGCAATGCTGCAAAACCTTGCCGAGCTTCAGTAATTCCACCTGCTAAAATTTTGGTTCGCTTTTGGGCAAGTAACTGACTTAACGACGCACTTCCCGCTTGTGGTACAACCAACTGTAAACCCGGAGACACAACAATATTGTACTTTTCAATGAGATATTGTTTGCCATCGTACAGCGCTGCCATTGGTAAATTTCGCAGCGAACCGTCTAGCACAAATACTAAAGTGGCGATATTACTTTTGGTTAATTCTGTTTCAGCAGGTTGGATTAACCAGCTATAAACTTGTTGAGACAGGAGCAAACGAGATTCACTTGAAAAAAATAGATTCAGAGATTCTAATAATTGCTCTAGCGTTTTTTCTACATCATTTTGCAGTAACTGAGTCGTGTAATGGCTGAGAGGTTTTCCGGGTAAAGATAAGATTACCTCTAAACGATTCGACAAAATAATCGGGTAGATGACTGCTGCTTGAGGATCGAGTTGATCAATTTGCTGGGGTTGAACATCTAAACAAGCTTCTCGGAAAAAATTATCTAATTCTGCTAGATGTAGCGCTTCAATGACTTCGCGAGCTTGTTTGATGTTTGTTTGACTGGGATTAGATTCTAATAGTAACTCCACCAACTCACGGTAAATGGGTTCGACGTTTTCGCGGAATGAAAGTTGAACGTCGGGATTAAGCGCAATCAAGTCGCTGCGGAGGGATTGTAAGGTATTAACAGCTTTGGTGTAAGCAGCGATCGCATTCGGAATATCGCCTTGCTGTTTGAGCAGTTTGCCGAGTTGTCCTTCCCAACGAGCCACAATACTATAAGCATTAATTTCTTGCGCGATCGCCAGTGCTTGTCTTGTCAAATCCTCAGCGGGTTCCCACTGCTGCGTTTGTTCGTAAAGGTATCCCAGTTGACCCAGTGCGTAAGATTCAGCACGGGAGTCTTTCAGCATTCTCGCTTGTTCGACAGCTTTTGCGAGTATTTGGGCAATTTCTTGAGAATTGACCATTTGCGATCGCTCTTTGGGATCTCTCAATTTCATGAGAGATCCAGCTAAGTTAACTCGACCGTAGACAGCGGCGCGGCTAGGTAAGATACTCTCTAATTGAGACTGGATTTGGGGTAATAATGCTTGGGCTGCGGCTGATTGTTCAGTTTCTACTAGAAGACTTAATCGGTTCAGTTGGGCTTTTATAACTAAAGGTTTGGGAGAATTTTCTACTATATTTTGATAGATTTCTAGCGCTTCCTTCGGTTTTTGTAAGGCTCTAAGAGTATTTGCCAAACTAAATAAACTGGAGTTAATCTCTAAAGGAAGGTTTAGCCTTTGAGCGAGAGACAAACTTTGTTCTAAAACCTCCTGAGACTGAGTTAAATCTCCGACGACTTGCAAGGTAACTCCCAAACTTCGCAATCCTGATACTTTAAGCGAGGAATCCGGCAAACTTTGCAACTGAGTTTTTAATTGTTCTAAGTTTGTCTTAGCCTGTCGGTAGAGGCCTAATGTTTGCAAAGCTTGAGCTTGATTTATCAAACTGCCCAATTTTCCAACGTTATCACCTGCCGCAGCGTAAGCTTTTTCAGCTTGTTTCCATGTATCTAAAGCCGCTTCAGTTTGCCCCATTGCTAGCTGGAGACTGCCTTGAGTATTTAAAACTTGGGCAAGAGTGGCTGCATCGGGTTGGGTTTGCAAGAAGTTGAGACTTTGAGCGATCGCGTTTTTCGCTTGCTCCCATTGTCCCAATTCTTGATAAGCGTTCGACAGATAGCTTAAAACGAGGGCAACGTGGAGGCGATCGCCCCGCGCCTCAAGGTTTTCGAGCGCTTGTTGCCAGAACGCGATCGCTTCATCAAATCGTCCTGCTTCATAAAGGGTTCTACCTTGTTCTAATACAAAGGCATCATCCTGAATTTTAAATTCTGAACGAGCATCAGAATCGGGAATATTTTTTGAAATAGAGACCGATGGTGAATCAGAATCAGAAAATTTAGGATGAGTCTGTGCTAGCGCTGGAAAAACAGTTGTTACCAAAAATAGTGTCAGCAAGGCTAGCCAAATCCAGTAATAAATTTTTTTTAAGAACCAACGAATTGTTAACATTAAAAATTTGGCAAAAATCAATGATTGTTCATATTTTTCTGATTTCATCTGCGGTTAAAAAAATCAAAAACCTTCTTATAAGAATTCTCTAACGATCTAAGGTTATTTTTAAGATTTAATGAGCCGCAAATAACGCTAAAGAAGAGAGAGGAAGATTTCCTAAATGATTGAAGATTGCTATTTTATTTATAAACGCTGCAACTAGCAATTTTATCCCAAGAACTTTGAGCCATACCATTGATAGATTTTGCGACTAACTCTACCTCACCATCAGAGTTTTTTACCCATCCAGTTGCTTCGACCATTGGAGTACGTGCAGAGGCAATCTTGGGAATGGGTGCGGGTACAGAGGCATTACCCCCGCGGGGACGTAAATCCCGCCAAACGGTACTTCCTAATAAAGTTTCATTGGGGTCTGCGGGCAAACCGCCGCGTCCGGTGACAACAAAACTATTACCCCTGGAAGCCGAACAACCTTGGGCAATTTGATCGCTAATGTCAGTTAAATTTTCTGGCAATGCGACCAACCCAGTAGAAGGGCTAACATCGGCAGTATTGATTTGGACACTGCCGCTAAACTGCATTCCAAGACTAGAAGTAGCAGTAATGTCACTTTCTGAAGTAGTTTGGCTACGAAATGTTGTTCCAAAAATGCCGCTAGCATCAATTCTTACTTGACCCCCAAAGCTTTGTTGAGCATTTGCAGTAATATCGCTATTTTCTAAAGCGACCAACGTTTTTGTCTTAATAATGATGTTGCCACCATTGGTACTGATATCATTATTGACGATCGTCTGACCCGTATCAAACAGGATGATGTTACTGGCATCAGTAGTAATTAGGCTGTTGCGTCGCAATCGCAAATCTTGGGATTCAATCGTAATATTTCCCTGTTCAGCCTGCCGCTGAGTTGCTCTAATACTTGAGTTATTATCTAGCTCAACTGTGGCAGCGCGAATATTAATGTTACCAGCATTTCCTTTCCCAAAATTAGCAACATTAATTGTTGCCCGATCCCGAAAGCTTAATCTGTCAGCAATTACGGTTACATTGCCAGCATTTCCTGTCAGAGGCGGTGGAGAACTTTCAAGATTGCTTAAGCTAGTCCGGGCATAAAAACCACTACCAATTCCCCCGGTTGCAGAAGTTCCTCGTATTTGTACTTGATTGGCTCGAACTATTATATTGCCACTTTGACCTGCGCCAAAGGTAGACACAGAAATAACCGCTCCATTTTCAAGGGATAGTTGTTTAGCATCAATAATGACATCACCGCCAACTCCAGTTGAGGCACCAGTAGGATTAGAAAAAATCCCCGTCAGA
This sequence comes from Coleofasciculus sp. FACHB-1120, assembly GCF_014698845.1. NCBI lineage: Bacteria > Bacillati > Cyanobacteriota > Cyanophyceae > Coleofasciculales > Coleofasciculaceae > Coleofasciculus > Coleofasciculus sp. FACHB-1120. The sequence continues at coordinate 416,204 of NZ_JACJTV010000001.1, forward strand.
CGCCCTCCATTCGCGGAAAGACCCCCCAGTTGCATATCCCTCGCTTGCACTCGTAAAGCACCAGAATTCCCAGAACTATTAGTTCCCATACCAATAGATGCTCCATCTCGCAGCAGCAACCGATTGGTTGTAATTGTTAAATCGCCGCCTTTTCCCTCACCATTCGTCTGAACAAAAAAGCCGCTACCGATTCTACCATCCGCTGTTCTACCAATCAGTTCCACCGTATCCAAAGCATTGATGCTGGCGCTTCTCCCCGGTTGAGATCCTTCGGTGAGGGATACGATGAGCGAACCTTGTTCTAGTTTCAGATTTCGGCTTTGTATCTGAAACGAACCTCCCTGTGCGCCGCTGCTATCCACTGAAGCCGCACCCGATAAATTAATATTTCCTAATTCTGCAAGTTGTTGTTCATTGTTGAAGCTGATTTGTTCGCTGCTGACTTGCATTGCCAATGAGCCACGAGTAACCGACCAAAGTTCAATTGCTCCAGACTCTGCCCTTAAATTACCGCCATCTAAGGCGATTTCTCTCCCGACTAAAGCTAAAGTTTTACCAGGTTTCACCGCTAGACCATCGGTTTTCGTATTCGGTTCTAGTCCGCCTGTCTGTCCGAACCTGAAATTGTGTCCCGATCCTTGAATGCGAATGATTCCTGCATTTGAATCGTTAAATTGTAAGCCTATTGGAATATTCATCGTTAGCAATGGGGGAGCGCTGGGATTGGTCGCGCTGAACTCAGTTTCATTGCTAAATTGAATGCTGTTAGCAGTCGAGGCGAGGAAGGAACCACCTATATTGAGGGCGGCATTTTGACCAAAAATAATGCCCTTGGGATTGAGTAGAAATAAATTAGCTGTACCGTTAGCTCGAATCAATCCATCAATATAAGAAAGATTGCCACCTGTAACGCGACTGAAGATATTTTGAGTGTCCAGCGTATTCTTAAAGAAAGCTTCAGTGTTTATGGGAATGGAAAATTCTGTAAAGCTATGAAATAGATTGCCGCCTATTTGCGTGCCGCCCTCAATGCGGATGGCGTTGCCTTCTGGGATAGCAATGGTATTATTTGGTAGCGTAGCATCCGGAATAATTTGTGCTAAGGTGCGACTAGAATTATTTAACCATAAAAGGAAAATCGTACCCATAACCCAGAGTAACCGACCAGGCTGGCTCACAGTTTTTAAACTCAAAGGTAGCGTTTGTCTACAGTATACGCGATGTACAACTTTCCCCAGGAAAAATCTCAACTTATGATTACAGAAAAAAATTGATTGTACTAGCAAAAGAGGTTATAAAAAGAGTTTTCAGACAACATTGTATCGGCTTCTTCTGCCTTAACGACCTATTTAAAAAAGTGATTTGTTATCAATGATTGCAAAAACGAGAATTTGGGCATAAATCTTCAAGCCGTGTTAATTAAAGGCTATATAGCTTTATAAAACATTTTTTCTAGTCAATAATTTGATGGTTAACTTATGTATAAATGTAGATTTAACCTCTGTTATAAAATGGGCTAAGGAGTAGCTCTTATACAGGCGTATTACGATTGAAAATGCCTAAGTGCGTCCCGGATATAAGAGCTATCGCCAGCGAGCCGAGATTACACAATTGCTCGTAGAAGCTTGTCATCAGCCCCAAGGCACTGTTGCTACGGTTAGAGTAGCCGCTGGCGCTGACAATTGCCCTGTACTAACGACTGTATCGCCAAGTAACCTGGCTGGCTGAGTCTCTGTGAACGTGAAGTCTAGATCCCGGCTTCTCTAAAGTCGGGGATCTGAAGCGCTGCCATCTCACAACTCAAATAGGATTGCTATACCTGATCGGCTGAAAGATTACCGCCAGCGATGTCGAAGCGAACCGAAGGTCATCCTTTGAAAACATCGCCCTTCTGTGTAATATGGGTGCCAGACCCATTTATGCCGTTACAAGGGAAGAAGTAAAACAAAAAAACTGCTGGATTCTAGTTACTTGTTGGCTTTGTTCGGAGTTTCAAGAGATAGCTAATTTTATGTATAGATGATTCTATATACTTTAACAGTAGGGAAAATTTATCTAGAATAATTTTTTTACTGGGAAGCTCACGATTACTTAGATAATCAGCTATCCTAGTTCAACCTTCATGTCAACCAAAATTTAGTTTCCTCAACATTTGAATTTACCATGAGCGCTAATCTGAAAGAATTTTTGGAAGCCTGTGAAAATTTAGGAACACTCCGCCTAATTGTTACTAGCAGCGCTGCTGTTTTGGAAGTACGCGGTCCACTTACCAAGCTGTTTTATGCAGAATTGCCTAAAGGTAAGTACGCTAATATGCACACCGATATATTCGAGTTTCATCTGAATATGGATGCTATCAAGCAGGTAAAATTTGAGACGGGCGAATCAAAACGGGGCAACTTTACTACCTATGCAATTCGCTTTCTGGATGAGAAAAATGAACCCGCCTTGAGTGCATTTCTCCAGTGGGGCAAACCGGGAGAATACGAACCAGGACAAGTAGAAGCATGGCAGTCTCTTCAGGAGAAATATGGAGAAGTGTGGGAACCAGTACCCGTTGACTCGGTGTAGCCGAAATGCTTGAAAACCCGGTAAATTGAGGAGCTTTCTGTGTTTAAGAGCTATCTAAACCTACAAACAAACCCACGCTTACCGTGATGCTACGAGTCTTTTGGGGTTGTTTCCTAATTTTGGGGTTGCTGCTATGGGGAGGAGAAGCGCAGGCGGGGGTTTTGGCTGACCGTTTGGCGCAGTTTCCTGACTGGGACAGTAAACCACCCGTCAGCGCCGCGAAGGGTGACTTAGTTTATCCTGACTGGATGGAAGGTACTTGGAACGTCACTAGTACGTTAGTGGATTTAGTGGCACCTTTAGCACCAGAAATTGTGACGCCTGGGTTTGAAAGCAATCGCTCCCAGCTGAATCAGCCAGTTAGTTTCCCAGTGCGATTCAAAAATCAAGACGCGATAACTGTCTCTACAAAAGGCGAAAATCAGCCGGTAGTGGCAGATCGGGCGTTTAATGGGTTGAGTATCGGGAAGGCATATTTGGGCGATCGCGCGATCCTCTCGGTCAAAGTCGATCCCAATTCTCCAAATCGTCAGGTGACTTTATTGCGAGGCGATCGCCAGCTAGTCTCAATTGTCACGAGTCGAGGCACCGAAACACTCGCCCCAGATCGCTTTATTGCCACAGAAGTGTCTCAGCAAGTTTTTCGCGGTACGCCTCAGCCGTATTTCAATATCGTAGAAACTACAACTGCTTATCACCGGATTCGTTCATCCATTGAAGCCGATCAAGTAACAGCAATTTACCTCTCGCCTCAAGATCCAGACTATTTCAAAGCCGTCGATCAACCCGTCGCACTTTATCGCTACCAACTACAACTTTTGCCAGTTGAATAGCCAGACCAGAGAAATCGCGTCTCTACGAGATTTCAGGCGTGGGTACATGGGTAGACGACTCCACAAGCAAGCTAGATAATTTCTCGCTTAATCTAGCCCTACTTCTTTGCTTTCGAGAAGTCCGCACCTAATATAAAGTAAAAAACCGTGGGAGTTGAAGTTCCACGGCTTCTGAAGGAGTCTTATCTTAAAACAATCTTATTCGGCAACAACTTGTAGAAAAGGGCTGGTAACAGTTTTTGTAACCGAATTTCCTAACGAGTAGAAGTCGCGGTTATATAGACAAAACCCGGATGATGCGCGGGTTTTAATTTCATGAGTCCGCGATGGGGAACTGAGTTTATATAGCCGCGATCTAATCGCCAAGGCAGGCGTCCCCAGAATTTACATCCGTTCCACATACCGCTTCAACTCCCGTGCCATCCGCTTGATGCCTTGCTGCTCATCATCCCGAATGAAGGGCATAAATACACGAGTCAGCACCCCTGAGAACGTGTTGCGGTGGAAGTATTTAGTTCGTCCAATGCCAATCTCCTGCAACTCGAAGACATACTCATTCTTAAAGCCAGGAATCGAGGAAACCCAAGCGAGGCAAAGTCCAGGCTGTATTCTAGTAATCAACGGCTGAAACTCTGTTTCCTCCTCGCCTGGTACGCGCCGCACAGAGAGTAAAACCTCTTCCCCCTGTTTAAATGGCACCGTTGGATCGAGGTCAAATAAAAAAGTGTTCCACTTATACCACTTTTCTTTTTTCAACAGAACCTGCCAAACTTCCTGCTTAGGAGCATTAATTTCAATTTCGGTATAGAGACTCGCCATTATTGCGGCAGCTAATCCGGTAGTGTAACTGGGTACAATTGGAAACTTGCAGCTCCTTTAGGCTAGGAGCGAACAATTTTGGATTTTGGAGGCAAGGATTTTAGATTCCCAATCCAAAATCTATCATCTTAAATCTAAAATCCTTAGTCAGCATGGTCAACCTAACACCCAACTCTAGCTTCAGTTTAACGATTCGCCTCCAGATTCCCAATCGCACTGGGATGTTAGCAAGCATCACCACTGCGATCGCTAGTGTCGGCGGTAACATAGGTCAAATTAGTTTAATCGAGCGGACTCGCAACATCGTGGTGCGAGAAATCACCGTTGATGCCGCCAGTACCGAACACACCGAACAAATCGTGCAAGCCGTGAAAGGATTGCCAGATGTCAAGGTGATTGATGTCTACGACTGCACCTTTAACTTGCACCGCGGCGGCAAAATCATGATGCAGAGTAAGATTCCGCTGAAAAGTCAAGCCGATTTAGCAATGGCTTACACTCCCGGCGTCGGTCGCATCTGTATGGCGATCGCAAATAATCCCGAACAGGTTCACACCCTCACAATTAAACAAAACACGGTTGCGATTGTTACCGATGGCAGTGCCGTACTGGGATTGGGCAACTTGGGCGCAGCCGCATCGTTGCCGGTAATGGAAGGCAAAGCGATGTTATTTAAAGAATTTGCCGGGATTGATGCCTTTCCGATTTGCCTGGAGACCCAAGACACGGAGGAAATTATCCGCACGGTAAAAAATATTGCCCCAGTCTTTGGCGGCGTTAACTTGGAAGATATTGCCGCCCCCCGTTGTTTCGAGATTGAAGCGCGACTGCGGCAGGAACTCGATATTCCGGTGTTTCATGACGATCAACATGGCACCGCAATTGTTAGCCTTGCGGCATTAATTAACGCCCTCAAGTTAGTGAAAAAATCCTTAGCGGATGTCCGAATTGTGATTAATGGCGCGGGTGCTGCTGGGGTTGCGATCGCTCGTTTGCTCAAGAAAGCGGGTGCCCAATCCATCTGGATGTGCGATTCCAAAGGCATCCTCTCTAGCCAACGCGCCGACCTCACCCCGGAAAAGCGAGAATTTGCTGTTGAAGCCAGCGGTAACTTGGCAGATGCCATGCAGCAAGCTGATGTCTTCTTAGGCGTCAGTGCGCCGGGAGTTGTAACGCCGGAAATGGTGCGTTCGATGGCAAAAGATCCGATTGTCTTTGCAATGGCGAATCCCATTCCTGAAATTCAGCCGGAATTAGTCACAGACGATGTCGCGGTCATGGCAACCGGACGCAGCGACTACCCGAATCAAATTAACAACGTCCTCGCCTTCCCCGGCGTTTTTCGTGGGGCGCTCGATTGTCGTGCAGAGACTATTACGACCACGATGTATCTAGAAGCCGCTTACGCGATCGCTTCTTTAGTCAAACCCTCCGACCTCGACCGGGAAAACATCATTCCCTCCGTGTTCGACCCGCGCGTTGTCAATGCCGTCGCCGGTGCCGTGCAAGCCGCCGCCCGTCAAGAGGGCATCGCCCGCCACTAAGCGAGAAAAGCATCTGGTTCCAGGCACAATCTATCGCGTCTGGAGTCGGGAAGTGGGGAAGCGACCAACGTCGAGTCCCCATTTTCATTTTTGAAATAGTTTGCTCTACAGATAGAGTTTCAATTTTCTAGATATTGGAAGAATGGGGGGAAATACTGCGTTCTTGCTAGGGAATAATGAGCTTTAGTTTCTTTGACCTCTTCTGGGTATTTCTGGCTGTCAGCTCGATTTTGCCCGCCTTCCAACAACGCCGCTTGGCTTTTCAGCGAGTGCAAGCTTTGCGGAATTTCGAGCGATCGCGCAATAGTCGAGTGATTTTGCTAATTCACCGGCAAGAATCGATTAGTTTCTTAGGAATTCCCATCTCGCGCTACATTAGCATTGAAGATTCAGAACAGGTGCTACGGGCAATTCGCCTCACACCTCCCGAAGTTCCCATCGATCTAATCTTGCATACCCCAGGTGGTTTGGTGCTGGCAACCGAGCAGATTGCCAGAGCATTGATTCGCCACCCTTCTAAAGTCACCGTGTTTGTACCCCACTACGCCATGAGCGGCGGCACCATGTTAGCTTTAGCATCTGATGAAATCGTCATGGATGCCAACGCCGTCTTAGGCCCAGTCGATCCCCAGTTGGGAAATATGGCAGCGGCGAGTGTCCTCAAAGTCCTCGAACAGAAGCCGATTAGCGAAATCGACGACAACACGATCATCATGGCAGACCTCTCGCGCAAAGCAATGGATCAGGTGCAGCGGTTTGTCCGAACCCTCTTGAAAGACAATATTCCCCAACCGAAAATTGCTCCCGAAAACATTGAACGGATTGTGGACGCGATCACTACAGGGCGCGTCACCCATGACTATCCGATTACGGTCGAAGAAGCCACAGAGCTGGGTATGCCGATAACGGTAGGGCTGCCAATGTCAATCTATAACCTGATGGATTTCTATCCGCAGCCCCAAGGCGGACGTCCTAGCGTGCAGTACATTCCCATGCCCTACGAACGTCCCCCAGTTTTACCCCCAGCTCCTAAGGGCAGACCCATCCCAGAGAATGCTAAGTCTTAAGCTGCCCTGAGATTGAATTTTCCCAGGAGTTAAGTCTGATAATCGTTAGTAGTGAGTAGTTATTAGTCCTTTAAATAATGACTACTCACTACTGACCAATTATCCATTGCTAACCCAGAGCGATCGCTCTGCGATTTAGACCCACAGCACCTTAAAGATTTATCAGCTTGAAGGCGATGGACTTGGACTGGGAGCCGGAGATGGACTCGGAGCTGGTGATGGACTCGGAGTCGGTCTTGGCGATGGGCTAGGACTCGGAGCCGGTCTTGGCGATGGGCTAGGACTCGGAGCCGGTCTTGGCGATGGGCTAGGACTCGGAGCTGACCTTGGCGCGGGACTCGGCGTTGGGGTGGCGCGGGGCGTTGGCGCGGGACTCGGCGTTGGCGATGGCGCTAGTGTTGGTTCTGGCGCTGATTCTGGTGTTGGTGTTGACGCTGGCGCTGGCGATTGCTGTTCAAATCCGAGGATTCTTCTTGCTTCTTGGTCGAGTCTCTGACGAACTGGTAACGTAGCAATGCCAGTTACCGGCAAATTAAATTGTCTCTGAAACTGCCTGATAGCATCTTCAGTGCGCGGGCCATAAAACTGATTACGGGGAAGGAGCGGATTTGGCTTAACGACAAGATTCAAGTTTGCCTGAAGAATTCTAACGATATTTGCGGCAAAATCTTGTGTCTTCGGGCCCGCTGTAGCATCAACAGGTGTTAGCTTATATCCCTGCTGAAACTCGCGGATAGCCCTTGTCGTGGCGTCATCCGTCAAAGTATCTCCAATCGTGACGTTATACCCAAAGCCGCGCAACAAGGAACGAAATTCCCTTGGCGTGTAATCGCGGCTGCGTTCGGCTATAGCTACTTGATAACTGACTAAGCTGGCGGTTATGGTTATCACCGCAGCTAAAGGCATTCCAAACCTATTCCACATAGCTCAATCTCCTCACTCACTCACTGATTAAGCGCGATAGCGATTTGAACAGTTACAGTTTAAGCTGAATTGGGCATTCTACCGTTTATTTTTCGCAAGCGATCGCAACAACCACCAATCGCGATCGCATCGTGTGCGCTACCGGCTTCGACCTTTGACCATGCTGATATCCAATCGAATCCTTCTGTTTTGAAGGCAACATCAGCAATTGGTGAACAATTAGTGGTATCAAATATGACTGAAGCTTCAGAGGGTCTGTCAAGCTGATAAGTGGTAATTGAAGATTGTGATGGATGCTAGGTAGTAGGTAGCAGCTTTTTCCCTATTACCTTTTTGCCATTCCCTGTTTTTCCATTACCGATTCCCGATTACCAACTACCTCATCTTTCTTTCCATGTCACCTCAAAAATTGGCAAAGACTCCCCAATCCCGACGTAACTTGTGGTTTGAGCGTGTGATGGCACTTTTGGCAGTGGCTAACTTGGGCTTAGTGCTGTTCGATTTAACTTACGTTCCCCTGCGCGATTTTTACCTGCGGGAATTTCGCACTCTTACCCGAATCTATGACCCCATCAAAGGCATTGAACCCCATCGAGAAACACAGCAATACCTAGAGACAGTAGAAGAACTCAAAGCACAGCTGCAACAGACACAAGGATTGCAGTCACCAGAGGTGGCAACTTTGCTGGAAGAACTGCGCCAACAAAGTGTGGAAATGATTGATACGAATCCGTTTGCAGAGGCGAATAAGACAGGAACTCTGGAAAAAATGAAAAATCGGATGCGTCAGCGCATTGGCAATGACTCTGCCAAAAAATCTTTTAGCATCTTTTGGAGTCTGCCTTATTTATCCCAAGCTGGCGTAGACAAAGAAATTACCTTTTATAACCAAGAAATTCAGCCTTTGATGGCAAGAAATTATTTTCGCCCAGTTGGAGAAACAGGTGATTTCGTTGACTACTTCTGGAAAATTGATTTCTGGTTTATTATTCCCTTCGGTATTGAGTTTCTACTTCGTACCTACTATATCCACCGACGTCACCATAGTCTCACTTGGCTCGAAGCAATGATGTGGCGCTGGTATGATATTTTCTTGCTGCTACCTTTATGGCGGTGGCTGCGCGTCATTCCAGTGGTCATGCGCTTACACCAAGCCAAATTATTAAATTTGGAACCAATACGAATGCAAATTAACCGAGGCTTTGCGGCAAACTTTGCGGAAGAATTGGCAGAAGTCATTGTGATCCGGGTAATCAACCAGATACAAGGGTCGATTCGCGGTGGAGAATTGACTCGGTGGTTATCAGGACGGGAGGCTCGTCCCTATGTTGACATCAACAATGTTAATGAAGTGGAAGCGATCGCTACTCTATTAATGAAAGTAACCGTCAATCAAGTTCTACCAAAAATTCAGCCAGATTTAGAAGCAATTTTACAGCACAATTTTGAAAAAATTCTCAGTCAATCCCCCCTCTATCGCGGATTCCAGCAAGTACCTGGAGTGGGTACAATCCCCACGCAGATGACCGAAAAACTGGTGAAAGAAATCTCACTCGCAGCCTACAACACCCTCACTGCCTCTCTGGAAGACGATCCGGTTGGCGCAGAACTTTCTAAACATCTGATGGAACACTTCACTGAAGCATTAGGATCGGAAGTGCAAAGGCAGCAGACTGTTCAGAAAATTCAATCTTTACTTTTCGATATGTTGGAAGAAATTAAACTCAACTACGTCCAGCGCTTGTCTGAGCAAGATTTGGAGCAAGTGTTAGAAGAAACAAGAGCCATCCGTCAAATTGTCAAGCGCTAAATTTTAATTTATCGGTCAATTGCTGATGTCAATCCCTAAGTTTAATCCTAAATAGGGATGTGACGTTAGTCCAGGCTTGTGCTACAGCGATCCTAATTCATTCATGAAATCTTGGCTCTCTCTTCTTACTCTTCCTAAGCGCGATCGCTAACACGAGGCGAATGCCAACGGGGTTTCTAAAAAAAATACAAGTAAAATGGGACTACTATAAAATAGGGGTGGGACTGTTAGCGAAGCTCAGAAAATGTTTTCAGAAGATGTTTGAAAAGTAGTATTGGCATCTCGGAAGGCATATTTTTTAGGTAAACTAAACTGTCGCCAATTCTGAGAAATTGTCGCCAAAATGAGAACCCCTCTACAGATGGAGAGTGTCATAACGAACTTCTCAGACATCCTCTACCAATCTCAGTTACTAGCACTTTTTCCAGATAGCTTCTCATCGCGATCGCGCCGCCACCCAGAATAAAAATTCTTCTTTACTGAGTCTTCTAGCCCGCGATTACAAGCGCCCACGCGAACAATACCTCAGTCCGATTTTCCTCGACCTTCAGGTACCAATGCTCGGTGCCTATCTCTTGCCTGCCTTCTTCCCTCAGCGCTCTGTTGACGACTCGCCACTGGCATACCGCTTGAGTTAAACTCAAAGTTAGGAAGGCGAATCCATGAGGATTCGTCCAGAAACTTCTTGGAATATAGTGTTCGCAGGAAGTGGGGCGGCACCCACTTTTTTTATTGGAGTTTTCCAATGACTCATCCCTTGATCCCACAAGTTATTGATTTAGCAACGCCGGTGGCAGAAGCCTTGGGCTTGGAAGTAGTCGGGGCGGTTTTTCACACCAACCAACGACCCCCCGTACTGCGCGTGGACATCCGGAATAGCGAAACTGACACAGGGCTGGATGACTGCGAACGAATGAGTCGGGCATTGGAGGCTGCTTTGGATGCGGCGGATTTCGTTCCTGATGCCTATGTCCTAGAAATTTCTAGTCCCGGTATTTCGCGCCAGTTGACGACAGATCGGGAATTCATCTCCTTCAAGGGATTTCCCGTCATTGTCACCACATCCGAACCCTACGAAGGTCAGCAAGAGTGGACGGGGCAACTGATTCGTCGGGATGAAGAGGGTGTTTACCTCAACCAAAAGGGTCGCGCGATCGCCATTCCCCGCCAAATGGTGAGCCGAGTGCATCTGGATGAGAAACGGTAATTGAGCTGTCAGCTTAGTAGTCAGTCGTCAGTGGTTAGCAAGCAAGTTTCCTCTTGACCACTGACCGATTACCAATTACCAGTTACCAATTACCAATAGCAATTAGCGAGGTTTTTTATATGTCAATGGTTAGTCTACGTGGACTTAAAGAGCTAATCGATAAAATTAGTGTAGAGCGCAATTTACCCAAAAGTTCCGTTCAAGCAGCCCTACGAGAAGCTTTATTGAAAGGATACGAGCGATATCGCCGCACCCAAAACCTCGATAAACATCATTTTGATGAAGATTATTTTCAAAACTTTGAAGTCGAACTCGATCTAGAACAAGAAGGCGAAGAAGGCTTTCGCGTCTTGGCGACCAAAACCATCGTAGAAAAGGTGAATAGTGGCGACCATGAAATCAGTCTAGAAGAAGTGCAGAAAGTCGCTCCTGAGGCAGCTGTTGGCGACACGGTGGTTTTAGATGTGACCCCCGATCAAACTGAGTTCGGTCGCATGGCAGCAATTCAGACCAAGCAAGTGCTATCGCAAAAACTGCGAGATCAGCAGCGCAAACTCGTCGCAGAAGAGTTCCAAGAACTAGAAGGAACCGTTTTGCAGGCGCGAGTACTGAGATTTGAGCGACAATCCGTGATTCTAGCTGTCACTAGTGGGTTTAGTCAGCCAGAAGTAGAAGCCGACTTACCAAAACGCGAACAGCTACCCAACGATAATTATCGTGCCAATGCAACCTTCAAGGTATTTCTCAAAAAAGTACGCGAAGGTCCAGCGCGGGGACCACAATTGCTAGTGTCTAGAGCTGCCGCAGGTTTGGTTGTTTATCTATTTGCCAACGAAGTCCCAGAGATTGAGGATGAGGTGGTGCGGATTGTTGCAGTAGCGCGGGAAGCAAATCCCCCGTCTCGTCACGTTGGCCCGCGAACGAAAATCGCGGTCGATACCCTGGAGCGCGATGTAGATCCCGTGGGAGCCTGTATTGGTGCCAGGGGATCGCGGATTCAAGTGGTGGTGAATGAATTACGCGGCGAAAAAATTGATGTAATTCGTTGGTCGCCTGACCCATCTACTTATATTTCCAATGCTCTTTCACCCGCACGAGTGGATGAGGTGCGTCTGATTAACCCAGATGCTCGTCAGGCTCATGTTTTGGTGGCGGAGGATCAATTGAGTTTGGCAATCGGTAAAGAAGGTCAGAATGTCCGGCTAGCAGCCCGCCTGACTGGTTGGAAAATAGATATTAAAGATATTGCCAAGTACGATTACGAAGCGGAATCTCGGAATATGGCAGCGATCGCAGCCGCTCGGCAAGCCCAAGAGGAAGCTGAATATGAGGAAGAATACGATGATGAGCCGGAAGAACTGGAAAGATCCGCAGCCGTTCCTAGCTGGCAGCAGAACAGTGACGATTTTGATGATGTAGAGGTAGATGAGGTAGAAACCACGGAAGTTTAGATTTTAGATTAAATTTTCACTTCCAAAATCTAAACTCCCAGTTGCTTGAGATGGAACCAAACTACCGCCGTTGTGTGAGTTGCCGCAAAGTTGCGCCAAAATCGGCGTTTTGGCGAATTGTCAGAGTCTATCCGTCCCAGCAGTTACAATTAGATCGGGGGATGGGGCGATCTGCCTATCTTTGTCCCCAAGAAAGTTGTCTGGTGGCAGCTCAAAAAAAAAATCGGCTGGGCAGAGCGCTCAAAGTACCTGTTCCAGAAGCACTGTACCAAACCCTGTGGCAGCGCTTAGCGACTAAACTTGAAGGCTGCGATCGCTCTTTGCTAAAAAGCGAATCCAGCCCTCAAGGACGTTCCCTACCATCGGCATCAGACCTGAAACAGCCGCCCGAATGAGATATTCTAGGAAAGAAGCCCAAAAAAAGCGACGTGCCCCAAATTGTAAAGATTTGTGCAAAATTAGAATAGAAGTGTTTCGCTATCCTTAGTGGATAGTTAGTTCACTTGGTGATAAACAGACTTCCATAAGTAGCTTGGATATCATTAGTAGAAGTATAGGCAGCAAGTTAAAGCTTCACATCCATTAGGCAGTAAGCAAATGATCAACAAGTTGTCGTTCAAGCAGATGGTTATGGTGTAAAAACTGGTAGGATTCGAGGGGAAAGACTGGATGAACAACGGCAAAGTAAGAATTTACGAGTTATCGCGGGAATTGGATTTGGAGAATAAGGATATTCTAGGAATTTGTGAGCGGCTGAATATTGCAGTAAAAAGCCACAGCAGCACAATCACTGAATCAGAGGCGGAGAGCATTCGCTCGGCGGCAGAAAAACAGGCAGCAGCCCGACCCGCTTCACGTGCGCGGGCTCCACTGGATCAGCGCAAAGCATCACCGCCAGCCGCTCAATCGGTGCGACCCCGGCTAGAAAACAAGCCACAAATTCTGGAGATTCGTCAGCATAAATCTGGGTCTGGTTCTAACGCACCACAACAGACGGGAGAACAGGTTGCGATTCCTCCCCAACCACCAGTAAGACAGCAGACGCCATCACCCATGAAGCCGACAAGCCTGAATAAACCAGTGCGTCATAGCCATCGGGATACTACTCCTGTAGTAGAAGCCGTAGAAAGAGTAGAAGCAGAAAAACTACAAGTAGACCCGGTAGAGGCTCCTCCTATCCCAGCTCCGAAAGCTTTTGAACCAGCTCCGCAGCTGGTTGAACCTCCCATGAGACAAGCTGGGGATCGTCCTGGACCCAGTAATGTGGAGCGACCTGTATTAAAAAGAGCCAAGGTAGAAACCGCCACTAGCTCGCCGCCAGTTGCGGCACCACAAAAAGTAGGACCGGCGATCGGGGCACCTGAAAGAAATAACGCATCGGCTCCTCCCGCCCCTGTCAGATCAGACAGATCGGAGCGACCGGCTCCTCCTGCCCCACCAAGAGTTCCAGAACTGCACTCGCCGCCGCAAAGGCCGGTGCGGCCTTCTATGCCCGTTGGCAGACGCCCAGGCGCTCCTGGTGACACGCAACTAGAACCGGGTTCCAGTCGCTCGAAGCTACTACGGGACGATAATGACGAAGGATTGGGAACGCCCGATGCGCTCGGAGAAGAGGCAAGAAAACCGAATCCTCCCCGTCTCGTCGGTCCCAACAAGCGCAAGCCTGAGTGGGAGGATGAGGAAGAAGAAAACCCAGATAAAGCAGGCAAGGCAGGTGCTAAGGCCAAGCGTCGGGTGCAACCCCTCATTGAGGATGACGAAGACTTTGAAACGGATTTAGAGGAATTGCCAGCAGCATTGCAGGTGAGTCTATCCGTGGCTCGTCCTCCCAAGCAGCAAAAGACTCGCCCACCCAGCCCAGTCGTGGTAGCAGCGGAAAGAGAGAAGCGGAAGCCTCAAATGCATCGCGGCGAGGCACAAAGCAACGATCGCGATCGCCGTCGCGAACCGGCTGCCAAGGCAGAACGTCCCGAAAACCTAGTGTTAACGGGCAGCATGACCGTTCAAGAGCTTGCGACTGCCCTAGCCGTACAGGAAACAGAGATTATCAAAACTCTGTTCTTTAAAGGCTTTGCGATTAATATCACCCAAACCCTAGATATCCCAACCATCACAATGGTGGCGAAAGAACTGGGCGTGGAAGTGGAGACGCAAGAAGAACAAGCCGCGGCGACAAAAGTAACGGAGATGGTGACAGAGGAAGATCTCGCTCACCTGCAACGCCGTCCGCCAGTGGTGACAATTATGGGTCACGTAGACCACGGGAAAACAACTCTGCTAGATTCCATCCGCAAAACTAAGGTAGCGCAGGGAGAAGCTGGGGGAATTACTCAACACATCGGCGCATACCATGTGGATGTGGACTATGAAGGAAAAACCCAGCAAGTTGTGTTCCTAGACACGCCGGGTCACGAGGCCTTCACCGCAATGCGGGCGAGGGGAACGCGAGTCACGGACATTGCCGTTCTGGTAGTTGCCGCTGATGATGGTGTCCAACCCCAGACCATTGAAGCAATCAGCCACGCGAAAGCCGCTGACGTGCCAATTGTTGTGGCGATCAACAAAGTTGATAAACCGGATGCTCAGCAAGACCGAGTGAAGCAGGAGTTGACCCAATACGGTCTGCAACCCGAAGAATGGGGCGGCGATACCATCATGGTTCCCGTGAGCGCCATCCAAGGGGAAAACTTGGATACCCTGCTGGAAATGATTTTGATCCAGGCGGAAGTTTTAGAACTCTCTGCGAACCCAGACCGCGCCGCGAAGGGTACGGTGATTGAAGCCAATCTAGATAAGTCAAGAGGCCCAGTTGCTACCTTGCTGGTGCAAAATGGAACCTTGCGAGTCGGTGATGTCCTGGTAGTTGGCTCAGTATTGGGCAAAGTTCGGGCGATGATCGATGACCGGGGAGATAGAGTAACGGCGGCAGCTCCATCGTTCGCGGTGGAAGTTCTGGGTTTGAGCGATGTCCCAGCGGCTGGCGATGAGTTCGAGGTCTATCCGAACGAAAAAGAAGGTCGCGCGATCGCAAGTGCCAGAGCCGATGAGCAACGCCAGTCACGCCTGCAACAGGTAATGGCATCCCGCCGAGTCACTTTGAATACCCTCTCAGCTCAAGCTCAAGAAGGCGACCTCAAAGAACTTAACTTGCTTCTGAAGGCAGACGTTCAAGGTTCCGTAGAAGCTCTTCTAGGTGCCCTCGGACAGCTGCCCCAAAATGAAGTACAAGTTCGGGTGCTGTTAGCGGCTCCTGGCGAAGTTACCGAGACAGACGTTGACTTAGCCGCCGCCAGTGGTGCTGTAATCGTTGGATTTAATACCACCCTTGCTAGCGGTGCCCGACAAGCAGCGGATCAAGCAGGAGTCGATGTGCGCGAATACAACATCATCTACAAACTGCTGGATGATATTCAAGGTGCAATGGAAGGTCTGCTAGAACCAGAGCAGGTAGAAGAACCCCTGGGACAAGTGGAAGTTCGGGCTGTCTTCCCAGTCGGTCGTGGCTCCGTCGCCGGTTGCTATGTGCTTTCGGGTAAAGTGGTTCGCAATTGCCGAGTGCGGGTGCGCCGCAACAGTCAGGTCGTTCATGATGGCGTCTTAGATTCCCTCAAGCGGATGAAAGAAGATACCAAGGAAGTCAACGCTGGATACGAATGCGGCATTGGCGTCGATCGTTTCAATGCTTGGGTAGAAGGCGACATTATTGAAGCCTACCAAATGGTAAGCAAGCGCCGGACTCTCTCGCCACATTAAGGCAATCAAAAGGCAAAAGTCAAAAGAAAGAAAAAAGGGAATAATCTTCTCCTTTGCCTTTCTTCTGGCTTTTGCCTTTTATTTTGCTTTTTGCATTTTGCCTTTTGACTTTTACTATGCGCTCTTTTTGGTCGGAACCGTTCTTGTGGATTCATCTTGCCGGTCTAGCAACCGTTCCGATTTGGCTGGAACTATGCTGGTTGGGTCTGGCAGTTGGCGATCCCGTGTTGCCGGTATGGTTAGAACTATTTTTGGTTGCGACTGTAGGCATTGCACCCGTGCTGTGGATGCAGTTGAGCCGTCCTTTTAACATCTTCAGCATTCTGGCAGTGGCAATGAAGCCAAGTGAACTGACGCTGAACCAGCGACGCCTGTTGTCACAGTTCAAGTCACCCGCGAACCAATTGGTAGCCGTTCTGGCAGCGGGTTTCATGCTGTGGATGTTATGGCTAATCTATCAGGCAGCACCGCTAGCGGCGGCCGTTACACCGCTTCCTCCAGAGTGGCGATTCGCTGGACTGCTCGTAGCGGCGCTGGCATTTCTGGCAAGCAATTTGTTCTTGCAGATACCGCTGAGCGTGGCGCGAGTCCTCCTGACTAACGAAGCCGCATTTTTTGCTACACAACCCTGTTCAGCAGAACAAATTCCCCAACAATTTACGATTCCGGGAGTACAGGTGAATCAAATCTTACCGCCGGAAATTTCAGAGACATCTGCTATATCGCCTAGCCTACAAGAACCAATCAATGCAGGAATAGAAGCGCCAGCGTCCTCCGACTAATCGTTCCTGGTTTTTCAGCACATTGGTGTCTAGCGATAAAAGCTTTTAGCAACTGGCGGAACCCAAAAAGTTTTGGCAGGTTGACTAGCGAGATGTTACTGATGGTACAAATCCCCCCAACCTAACTGCGTTATCCTAAGAATAGACATAGAAATTTGTTAAATAGTCATCAGCGGGCAGTCAATTTTAAAGATTAGATTTAGAGATTAGATTTTAGAGAGGGTTGTAAATCCACAATCTAAAATCAAAATCTAAAATAGAATTGCTGAAAGCTGATAGCTGAAAACTCCTTGTTCCCTTATTTAAGGTGCATATGGTCAGGTTTCCTGCTTCATCAACCAGCCAATTCTCCGGCAATACCAAAATCTGGGAAAGCCTCAAACAAGCGATCGCATCCAGTTCTGGGTTTCAGCGCTGGGAAATAGAACACCCGTTGGATAACAACCGCCTTCAGGAGTTTAATCTTGATTATCGGGTTCGCCGGTATCTGCGCGAAACTTTAGAAACCCTTGCTTATTAGTCATTTATTAGGCATCAGTCATTCGTTCGTGACTACTGAACGAATGACTAATGACCCATCGCTACCGACCAAGTCTGATTAAATCACCTAGATTGGGCAAGCCCTGTCCCAATCGCTTGAGTTTGCCAAAAACCTCAGCAAGGCGATCGCCCTCTACATGAACTTCTGAGGTTGGGTAATTTTCTAAAATTTCAATCAAGGTAATCTGATTGTCTGGAAGCGCTGAACTCATCACAGCTCCTCGTAAAGACTGAATGTTTGCGCCATTTCCGGGAGTATGAACCACGTCACTGACTTGATTCAAGACTATTTCCCCAATCTGGTTATTGAGTACCCGATCTAAAATGAGGGCATTCACCTTAACTTCTTGCGTTAGGGTTTTTCGCAAATCCTCAGGTTTTCTTCCTGCCATAGCCAAATAAGCACGTAGCGCTGGCGAAAGTTCACCCGTTTCAGCAAAAGTTGTGAGTTCGGGAACAGATACCGATTCCCTTAGAAAGCGGTACTTCAGCACGACTGTATTGGCAGCATCCGCACGAGAGGGGCTAAACAAAACACCCGTAGCGGCGGCTAAAGAGAACACGAAAGGTAGCGATCGCAGTAGTAGAGAGCGCATAAGGAACCTGAAAACAGCTTTGAGATAGCACAACTGTGCTTACTCTACTTTGACGATACTGAATGCCGATGGGTTGCATCCTCCTGCTCAAGTAACAACTGCTTTTGAAGCATTCCTCTTGCCTGGATTAGCCTAAGCCAACGCGCTTGAATTTATAAAACCCAAACCCTATAAGCATTTCAGGGTGTACATTGCCTGAATTTTTTTTGAGGATCGGCAAGTTGCCGCCTTGGGAACTGATAATATTCGCAACTTGTCATCAAAGATAATTGTGAATATTAATATTAGCGATGCGACTGCATACACCAAGTATGTATACCTTCCAGCGTAAAAAAATATCCCAATTGGTGAGTCTCTAAGTTACTAAATCGTACAGTTAATAATGCACATCAAAAGCATCAAACGTATGACACCTCAGGGTTTTCCCGATCGTTCCTCCCATTCTTCTAGCATCCGTTTTGCCAAACGTTTCGCTGGTGTCGTACCCGTCCGGGCGTCCCTGCTAAGCGCTTTATTACTTTCGTCTGGTGGGGTCATGGCACTTCCTGCGGCTGCTCTTACCCCGCCATCAACGCAGATAGCTCAACTTCCTGCCAGCGCGAACGTTGTCTACGTCAACCAATCCACGGGCAATGATACTGCCAGTGCTGGCACCAGTGAAAACACACCCTATCGCACTATCACCTACGCCCTCCAGCAAGCCCGCTCTGGCACAGTCGTACAATTAGCTCCAGGTTCCTACACGGCTGATACGGGTGAAGTTTTCCCCCTCCTTGTCAAACAAGGCGTCATTTTGCGCGGCGATGAGCAAAGCAAAGGGCAGACTGTAGCGATTATTGGCGGCGGCGGCTATGTTAGTCCTACCTTTTCCGGTCAGAACATTGCAATACGAGCAGAGAAAGACAGTGAAGTCAGAGGATTGACCATCACTAACCCGAATCGTCGGGGAACTGGACTGTGGATTGAATCTACCAATGCAACAGTCAGCAACAACACCTTTTCGAGCAACGACCGGGAAGGAGTTTTCGTCACCGGGACAGCTACCCCCAAAATTGAAAGCAATATCTTTACCAGAAATAAGGGGAATGGCATTTCAGTCGCTAAGACAGCGCAAGGAGAAGTCCGCAACAATCTGTTTCAAGAGACGGGGAATGGGATTGTCCTAACTGAGACGGCATCGCCTTTGCTCGCAGACAACCGCATTGTCCAAAACGTTGATGGAATCGTCGCCTCCAACTCCGCTGCCCCAGTCCTGCGTAACAACATTATTGAGGCAAACACGCGGTATGGAGTCGTAGCAAGCGGAGATGCCCAGCCCAATTTAGGGACTCAAGAGAATCCTGGGCAAAATCGGATTCGCAATAATGTTCGATTCGATGTTGCTAACCTAACCCGCACGAATACTATCATCGCGGTCGGCAACGATATTGATTCTAAGAAAATTTCCGGGCGCGTGGATTTTGTGGCGACGTCGATACCTAGCGGTGGTTTTGCCGATGTTCAAGGGAACTGGGCGCAAGCCTATATCGAAGCTTTAGTTGCTAAAGATGTAATTGCCGGTTTCCCTGATGGGACTTTCCGCCCCAACGAACCTGTCACCCGCGCTCAGTTTGCCGCGATTATTAACAAAGCTTTTTCACCAGCACAGATACAGCCTGGAATTAATTTCGTCGATGTCAAAACTAATTATTGGGCTTATCAAGCGATTCAAAGCGCTTATCGGGGAGGCTTCTTGTCTGGTTATCCGGGTCAAGTCTTTAGAGCTGAACAGCGCATTCCCAGAGTGCAGGTTTTAGTTTCTTTAGCGAGTGGCTTGAAGTTGCGCTCTGAGGATACAAATGTGCTGTCTGTTTACAACGATGCCACCCAGATTCCTAGCTGGGCCAGCACAGCGATCGCTGGCGCAACTCAGAAACAGCTGGTAGTGAATTATCCGACGCTGACTCAGCTCAATCCTAGTCGTGACGCCACCCGCGCTGAAGTCGCCGCTTTTGTTTACCAGGCGCTGGTGAATGCCGGTCGTGCTGAGGCGATTTCTTCACCCTATCTAGTCCAGGCTCCATAATCGTGACTCAACGTTAAGATGGATCGCGCCAGTTTTCCAACTACTGGATGCTGGCGCTCGATCAGTCGTATAATAAACGTTAACCATCAGTAGACTACTGATAGTTAACCTCAAAATGCGGGTATAGTTCAGTGGTAGAACGTCACCTTCCCAAGGTGAATGTCGTCGGTTCGAGTCCGATTACCCGCTCTTCTAGACAGTGAGTCATTAAATGTCATCGTTGATAGATGAATGTCGCTTTGACAATTTTGGATGTCGTTAAAGCGAAATCATCCAATTTGCCGAAAGGATGTGCAGTGGCTTGGGCAGTTGCGGCAGTGGCAGGCATTTTTACAAGGCTACTTGGAATATCGAAAAAACCTCAATTGGGATTCAAGTTTTCTGACGCCGTTGGCTGAAAGTGGAATTTCTATGTGAGGGTTGGTAACTTCCTACAGAGACTTAGGGAGAAAAGTGAGAGTAGAGGCTAGCGATCGCGCACAATAACAAAGCTTCTGTCCACTCTACAACTGCCCCGTAGGTATCGCCGGTATGACCGCCTAGCTGGCGGTGAAACCAGGCTCCTGTTAAAAACGCGAACGCGCATCCTGCGGCGGCTGTCCCCACCGCTGCCAGCCACCGAGTCGGCGATAGGACGATCTGTAATCCCATCAGAGCAAATAGCAACAACAATCCCAGCAGGATGTCTTGAGGCATCCGAATGGATTCTTTATGGAAGGCACCTTTACCCTCCGCTTTGAGGTAAGGATAGTAAGCGATCGCCACCACTTGCCCCCAGCGCCCCCATCCTGCCGATATCATTAGCGCCAGCCACCGATCGGATTCTAAGTCACTCAGGGCAGATGTTTTTAATAGCAGCAGCGCGATCGCTGCCATCGCTCCAAAGGCACCCGTGACGCTATCTGCCATCACCTTTAGACGCCGCTGCCGTTCGCGTAACTTGTCCGAAGAAAAATCCTGCACTGCCAGTCCATCTGCTGTATCCATAGCCCCATCCAGATGCAGACCCCCGGTGAGGGCAATCCAAGCAACAACGACCATTGCAGAGCGAGTTAGCACTGGGACACCCAGCAGTTGAAAACAAGTATCTAGAAGCGCGAGCAACCCCCCAATAAATAAACCCACCGAAGGTGCCCAACGCGCAATCCCTCGAAATTCTAATGCCCATCCAGACGGAATCGGGATACAGGTGTAAAACGCGATCGCACCCAGAAATCCTTTCCAAAATGAGAAAATTTGCACCACAAACAAACTTAATGACTTTTCGATAACAAATTCAGCAGATTAGCGTATGAACAGGGGAGAAATGTTGGGCTAAGATTGTCTCGTAGCAGTTCCGATTGCCATAGGCGTATGCCGTTAGGCTCCTCGCACTTTGCTGAGTGTTCGCATTCGCCATAACCGTTGAATGCGTATGCCGTAAGGATTCGGATTCTTGCCCAAAGCGCGTATACCATTAGGTTATGAAAGCTACCTACTTCTCTAAGTAGTGTATATTGCATTATTCTGTTGCATCTACGCAGCGACCAGGCAAGATCGGGCTTGTTTGAACCAGAGGCTGTTCCCATGACTTATGACCAATCTCCGCCCCACTTACCGGCTCCATGTATTATTGACAGCGGCATAATTCTTAATAAACAAGATATGCGGCGATTGCTGACCGATCTAGGTCGCGTTCGTTACATCCACACCCTCGATGGCAAAGTTCAGAGCGAGGGCGAAGGATGCGTACTGGACGTATTTGCTGAGCCACAGCGGTCTACGATGATTGCTAACCAGGCAATCTATCTTAACGTCCATAGTTTTGATTATCTGCAACTGCACCAGTCGAGCGAACAGGAATCTTATTTTGACTTGATTCAAGATCATCGTCAGTTACGTTTGATACCGCTTTCTAGCCCATTCCAAGAGCAAAGCACGCCGATCATTAACGCCGCCGCTTTAGAAGCAATGGTGACACAAGTTCTGTCTGCTAAGTGGGATGTCCAACTTGACGACGACGATTGCTTATTCTAAGTAATCTTTGTTAGGAAGTCGTTAGTCATGAGTCATTAGTCAATGAAAATCGGCTAATCATCTAAAAACTAAAGGCTAAAGACTAAAGACTATTGTTAGTAGGACTCGCAGCTAAAGATCAGTGGGATTTTCGTTTCAATGTCAGGCGCGTTGTCGCCATACGCAGGCACGAGCCGGGACTTTTTTGACACCGCACGGTGTAGTAGAAACACCTAAGTTTATGCCGGTAGGGACGCTGGCGACTGTCAAATCTCTGACAATCGATCAGCTGGAGGCAACAGGTGCCCAAATGGTTCTGGCGAATACTTTTCACCTGCACTTGCAACCAGGAGAAGCAATTGTGGCAGGTGCGGGTGGGCTGCACCGCTTTATGGGCTGGAAGAAACCGATGCTGACAGATTCTGGAGGCTTCCAGGTTTTTAGCTTGAGCGAGTTGCGGAAAATTAGTGAAGACGGGGTAACATTTCGCTCTCCCCGTGATGGGCGGATGATTCATCTAACGCCGGAGCGGTCAATCCAAATTCAGAAGGAACTGGGAGCAGATGTCATCATGGCATTTGATGAGTGTCCGCCCTACCCAGCGGAGCGCTCAGAAGTCGTGGCGGCAACAGAGCGGACTTATCGGTGGCTGGAACGATGTATAGATGCTCACCAAAGTCTGGACAAACAAGCTTTATTTGGGATTGTTCAAGGTGGCGTTTACCTGGATTTACGAGTTGCGGCTGCTGAGTCATTAGCAGGGTTAGATTTGCCAGGCTACGCGATTGGTGGCGTTAGTGTGGGAGAACCGCCGGAACTGATTCACCAGATTGTGCGGGCGACTGCGCCAGTGTTACCCGCCGAAAAGCCTCGTTACCTTATGGGTGTGGGCACTTATCGAGAAATGGCACAAGCGATCGCTGCCGGTATCGATTTATTTGACTGTGTGATTCCCACCCGCTGGGCGCGTCACGGGACTGTGATGGTACAGGGAGAACGCTGGAATCTGAAAAACGCCCAGTACAGAGAAGATTTCACTTCCCTGGATGCGAGTTGTCCTTGCTACACCTGCCAGAACTTCAGTCGCGCTTACTTGTGTCATTTAGTGCGAACGCGGGAAATCCTCGGTTACACCTTACTCTCAATTCACAACGTTACTGAATTGATTCGCTTTACCCAACGAATCCGAGAGGCAATTTTAGGCGATCGCTTTGTCGCAGAATTTGGGCATTGGCTAGACGTTTGAGGGCTTTTCGACTCTGCGAAAGACAAATCCAAAAGACAAAATTTATCTAGCTTTAGTCCGCCTCTTTTTGGGTTAAAGCGCGATCGCGTTTTTCAGATTTTTGTGTAGCAATGTATCTATATTTTTAGTTTAAACAAATACGATTTTTTGGTCAGCTAAAAAAAAAAGTTGCAAAAGTGTTTGCCACGAACAGAATTCTAACGGAAACCATGATTATATCCATTAGCTGCCTTGCTTCGTAGTGATGATCGTTAATAACTAATGAGTTAGATAAAATGTCCCTTTCTAACGGGATTAGTCTCGAAAGCAGAATCCTCTTATCTCGAATCGCCTTAATTTGTATTGCAACTATCTTGATTATTCTGGTAATCCGCAGGAAACGCCAGACGCAACACATCATTAAGGAGTTTTTCACCGCAACAACAAATCCGATCAACTTAGCAGTATTTCGGATTGTAATTTTTGGGACTATATTTAGTTTTGATATGTCGGAAACAGTCATGTTTAGCCAGTTTCCGGCGGAACTGATTGTCCCGCCGAGAGGGCTTGAGTGGCTATTAAATTATTTACCGATTAATGAAACATTAGCAACCATCTCTGGAACTTTGTTTCGTGGGTTTGCTTTTACAGCAATGATCGGTCTTTTTTCTCGTACCTCCGCCTTGCTGACTGCGGTCATTGGGTTCTATGCGCTTGGCATTCCCCAATTTTTTGGAAAGGTAGATCACAATCATCACCTTTTATGGTTTTCAGCAATTTTAGCAGCTAGTCGGTGTGGAGATTATTTTTCATGGGATGCTATTTTTGCTGCTTGGAAACGCGCTGCGCGTGGTATTGTTGAACCCCCAAGCTCTTCCAGCATCTATGCTTTACCCTTACGGTTTGTATGGCTCTTATTAGGCATTATCTACTTCTTTCCAGGCTTTTGGAAATTTTGGACGGGTGGAATTGATTGGACTGAAAGCTTTAAATATCATTTATATGCAAAGTGGCAGTCACTTAATTGGATACCATTTTTTAGGATCGATCAATATGCATTTTTGTATCAACCGTCGGCTCTTTTAGCAATCGTTTTTGAAATTTCTTTTATTATTCTAATATTTTTTCCAAGATGGCGGATTTGGGCTGCTATAGCAGGACTAATGTTCCATCAGGGAATTGACATATTTATGCGGATATCTTTCTGGACTCTTGAAATTGCTTACGTTACTTTCTTCGATTGGTATATTATCTTTCATCGGCTTGGACGCTGGTTATACCGACAAAAGATGTATGTTGTCTATGACGGAAACTGTAAGCTTTGTCGTCAAACAATCGCCTCATTGAGGATGTTTGATATCTTCGGTCGGGTCACTTATGTCAATGCACTCAATCGAGAGGCACTAGCAGAGCATGGGCTACTTTGGCTGGATTCTACGGCTATTTTGGCTGATATGCACGCAGTTAGCCAAAAGAAGACTTGGATTGGTTTCTCGGCTTACAGAGCGATCGCTAGCTACATTCCGATCTTATGGCCGGTGCTGCCATTCCTGTACGTGTGGCCTATCCCAAAACTTGGCAAGCGTATCTATCGATATGTCGCAGATAGGCGAACATGTAGTATCGCGGAGGTGCCACTGCTGGAGGCTGAAAATTACCCGGAAAATCCACAGTCTTCTTTGCGGACAGTCACAACGATTGGTGTTTTCTTAGCCTTGGTCAATAGCCTCTTTGGAACCCAGGAAGCAACTACGTCTTGGCCTTTTGCTTGCTATCCAACCTTTGCGAACAATATAGGGGTAAAAGCAAGAGTTACTCGTGTCGTTGCCCTTTCGTCCACAGGAGAGACAATTTCTTTGAATGAAGACGCAGTCAAACAAAAATTCTCTACAGGTCGATATATGGGGTTAATGCGTCACACGCTCAAAGTCGAAAAAAATCCTGAGAAACTCCGCAGCCGTCTCCAAGCTATCTGGCTACTGTTGGTGCAGCAAGACCCGAACCTTCAACGAGCAGTTTCTGTACGATTTTATAAAGATACGCTATCGACGATTCCCGAAAGGCAAAGAGAGAATCCTCTCAAGCGAGAGTTACTGTACGAGTTGAAATTGTAGGTTTTCGATAGGGTTTTCTGGCAGAGATAGCCAAAAAGAGGCAGTAAAGGTTAAGGCACGGCGACAAGCGTGTGAAAATTGAGTTGGCTAGTTTTAGGGAGAGCGATCGCAATTTTGGAGAATTTTAGCGGTGGCGATCGCTCTAGAGCGATCGCCACCGCTGAGTAAAAGTAAATTTCCATATAGGCTGAAATCGCGTCCAGCTAACAGCCGAGTCATGTTAAGATACTTGTCAATTCTTAAAACTGTGTTGGAAAGGTGGATTTAAATTATGGAAGCAGCACTGCTGTTGGCAAAACTGCCGGAAGCTTACTCCTTCTTTGACCCCCTGGTAGACGTTCTCCCGGTCATCCCTGTGTTCTTCTTGTTGTTGGCTTTCGTTTGGCAAGCATCTGTGGGTTTCCGCTAAACCTGAACTGCCAAAAAATTGAAAGGGCACCCGCGTGGGTGCCCTTTCGTGATTTAGGGTAGGCAAAAAGCTAATCCCTAAAACTTGTTTAACGCTATCCCATCGCTTTCTGAAAAGCAGAACGTTTTGAGAGTCGCTGGATATAGGTGACAACTGCTGGATATTCGCTCAGGTCGAGCTTCAGCATCATGGGTATATAAGCCAGAATCGACCCTACCGCTACATCGACAACCGTGAGTTCCTCGCCTAATAGGAACGGTTGCCGTTCCAAAATTTCATTCAGCGGTGTCAACAACTTAGGCGTTTCACGTTCCCGACTCGCTTCCACAAAAATCCCTGGTCCCAAAGTGGCATTGCCAAATATTACCCACTGGATGATTTGTGCTTGTTCCTCCAGAGTGGCTGGCATCTTGCCATACTTTTGGGCGAGATACAGCAGAATTGCTCCTGACTCCCAGAGCTGAAAATCCCCATCGACAATTGCCGGGACTTTTCCCATCGGGTTAATTGCCAGAAACTCTGGTTGCTGATGAGCGCCTGATTGCATATCAAGCTGGATGAATTCGTAAGGAACGCTCAACTCTTCGAGATACCACTTGACAATAGATGCCCGACTACGGGCACCGCCATACAATTTCAACATCACAGATAGCCTAAAGAACTTTATGGGTGTGGGAGTGTTGTTTCACGTTGTCTTCTTTGCGGATAACGCGCTGAGCATTTAGCACTCGCTTGCGTTCGACGGAATAGTTAAAGTCATTGCGGCTAGTACCCAGAGGAATATGGGATTTAGCTTCTGGTTTGTTCTTATAGGTGCGAACAGATGCGATCGCCCGAAAAGCAAACTCATCGCTAAATTGCGCCTCTTCTGGGAAATCTGCTGGCTTGTGGAGGTTATCACCGACGAGAACTGCACCCATTGTGGTTGCAACAGCCATCTTGTAAGAGGTCGGAATCCCTTTAAGAATTGCTTCCAGAGCAGCTGAGGGGATGGGTTCAATAATGTTGACTTCTTGGACTTCGCCATCTTCCTTGAAGAAACAAGTGGCTAAGCCAAGGAGCAGGTAGTCATCTTCGCTGAGATCGGGAGCATTGGGATAAGAAGTTGCAGTTGTCATAGGACGGTTTTATTGAACGATTGCCAAACACCGACGAGAGCGCCTGAGTATCGCGTAAGTATCGCTTGCATTCTACCAGCATCTATTGAGTTGGGGCAGTGGGCGAGAAGTGCCGTCGGGAGCATCGCTGGAAATTTTCCCTTGACCTTTTGCACGTTTGCATCGTCGTAGGATTTTCACCCCTCCCATCCCCCACAGAAAATCCATAACTTTTGCCTATGCCAATCCTGCAAGCTTCACAGTCGTTAGTTCTCCCAAACGAGTAGATGCGAGATTTCGGGAGTCGCTATACATGGTTTCAGTAATGCTCTGGATTGGGGCTGTAGATTTCATTAAGGACATCCAAACCGAATTGAAGGTATAGGCGATCGCTCCCGTGCTGCAAGACGCTTTATGCAGTGACACAGAACACCCCGGCAACGAATAGGAAGCCGCTAAAGTGATTTCAGATAGATAAGTCCAAGGTACCCTTGAGGATGATTATGAACGCTCGCGCAATCAATTTTCAAGACCAGGCAAGACACCAACACGGTTCGCCGGTTTCATCGACCACCGGCGCAGTTCCAAGGCGTTTTAATCTAGTCACCTCAATATCTGGAGGACGCCAGAACCAATCCGTTCGCTCTCTACGCGCCTTAGCACAGGAAAAAGCTCAACACGGTGATCGCAATGGCGCGATCGCTATCCTGACGACCCTCATCGAACTGAACCCCACCAGTGCGGCTGACTATAACAACCGGGGGTTGATTTATTTCCAGAACGGTCAAAAGGAGCAAGCGATCGCCGACTATAACACGGCTTTGGAACTCGATCCCAACTTAGACAGTGTTTATAACAATCGCGCTAACTACTACGCTTCCCTAGGACAGTTGGCAGAAGCGATCGCCGACTACGAAATGACCCTGGATCTCAACCCTGGCAACGTTCGGGCTTGGATTAACCAAGGGATCACCTTTCGGGATCTGGGACTTTACGACTTGGCGTTAGAAAATTTTGACCTAGTGCTGAGATTAGGTCAGCTACAAGGGAATATCTACGCAGAGCGGGGTCGTACCCATCATCTGCACGGCGACTGGAACTGCGCGATCGCTGATTATCAGAATGCTCTGGCTGTGCTGGCTCCTTTTGGTTCTGCCGGACGCTTGCGCTTGCAAGTCGAAAATTGGATGAACCAACTGCTGAAACCTATCAGCGCTTGAGTAACCATTCAAAATTCAAAATTTAAAATATTTTGAATTTTTATTCATCACTTGTTACTCATCACTCGTATTATTATCCAGCCACACAACTTGACGCTGAGAGGGGTCTACTCGATGGCTTTGTTCCTGCATCACGCTTTTGGCTTGCTGGGGATCAAAGTAGCGGCTGAAGTTATTACTTAAACGATTGACACGTTTTTCTGTGCGCTTCACTTCTTCTCGGATTTCTCCCAGCTTTGTTTGCTGAGAAAGATGGTAAGGCAAAAGTTGTGCGAGAGCCGCGATCGCTGCCGCTGAAAGCACTACATTTACCGCTAATTTAGCTGTCGTTTCTATTGCGATCGCCCGGTTAGGATGGCGTCGCGGTTGTCGCCGCGTCCGAGGAACTACCCGGCTGTTTGGTGCCGGTTGCTGATGAGGTTGTAAGGGTTCAATAGCATTCATGGTGTCAGGATACCACTCTAGACGCAAGCGCCACTATGTCTGTCGATAGATGTCAAAGGCTTTAAGGGAGGTACACCTGCCTAGAGTTGCTGCAAGTGTATTCAGAAAGTAGAGAATGGGTGCTAAGGACTAGAAACGAGGGGAAGAGGGAGCGGGAGAAGGGGAGTCGATGTGTACTGAAGCCCTTTCATCCCCTCACTCTCTCTTGCCATCAGCGGCTAGTCCCTAGCAAGGGGTGACATCTACTTGTACAGTTCCGTTGATAGCCGGAATGCCATGATGCCAGCAAACAGCGCCACAACTAAAGCAATATACACTTGGGTATCGGATATCGACATCGTTTACCAACTCCTTATTTCAGGTTTATAGTTCAACAATTTCGGCTAAATTATGCCCAATCTAACCATCTTGTAACAAGATGCAACACAGCTGCGTAAAAATTCTAGCTCTACCATTTGGCTTCCTTAATGGAATTTCCGACTAATTTTTCCCGACAAAGGTTAAGCTTAGTTAAGACAGCAATCATTTTGGCACAATTTAGCCAGTTAATTTTTGCTTTTAGTTTGATAGTTCCAGTTTGAAGCTTGCGTGAATGCTAGACCAAATCCTGAACTCTCCGCTCAATCCGGGACTTGAAGCTCCCCTTGTACTGCTTGTTCTAGTTGTATTAGAGGCAGTGCTGTCAGCGGATAACGCGATCGCCCTAGCAGCTATTGCCCAAGGCTTAGAAGACAGCGCGCTCCAGCGTCGCGCCCTCAATTTCGGATTAGCAGTTGCCTACATCCTCCGAATCACTTTGATTCTGACAGCAACCTGGGTGGTTCAGTTCTGGCAGTTTGAGTTATTGGGGGCACTCTATCTGCTTTGGCTGGTGTTTCAGTATTTTACTTCCGACGAAGAGGAAGATCGGGAACATCATGGGCCGCGATTTGCTTCTCTATGGCAGGCAATTCCGATAATCGCCGTCACCGATTTAGCTTTTTCCCTTGATAGCGTCACTACAGCGATCGCAATTTCTAAAGATACCTGGCTGGTTCTCACCGGAGGTACGATTGGAGTGATTACGCTACGGTTTATGGCTGGCTTATTCATCCGTTGGCTCGATGAATTTGTCCATCTTCAGGATGCTGGCTATATCACCGTTGCCCTTGTAGGATTACGATTGCTTTGCAAAGCAATTCAACCAGATTTGGTGCCGCCAGAGTGGTTAACCATTGCCTGTATTGGGGTGATATTCGCTTGGGGATTTTCTCAGCGCGTCCCCGGTGAGCAAACCGCAGAGATTCAGCAGAAGGAAGAGCAAAAGCGTTAGGCAAAATAAAAGCGTTGGGAATGGCTAATCGCCGATAGCAGATTATTTAAGAACCGTGTTTAAGAGCCGTTCTTACGAGCCGTCCGCGATTAGCCATTCACTACTTACTCGTAGATCCAGGAAGTCAAGCTCGGCTTCCAGCTCACCAGTTCTTCATCTTTAAACCACAGAGCAATCTCGCGCTGCGCGGTTTCGATAGCGTCGGAACCGTGGATGAGGTTGCGACCAATACTAACTCCATAATCGCCGCGAATTGTACCCGGTTCAGCGGTCAGGGGGTTGGTCGCCCCAATTATTTTTCTAGCGGCTGCGACCACTCCATCGGCTTCCCATACCGTCGCGACTACTGGACCAGAGGTGATAAACTCGACCAAACCCGCAAAAAACGGTCTTTCTCGGTGTACGTCATAGTGCTGCTCTGCCAGTTCCCGGCTCACACTCATCAACTTTAAGCCAACCAGAGTAAAACCTTTGGCTTCAAAGCGCCGGATGACCTCACCCGCGAGGTTGCGCTGTACACCATCAGGCTTGACCATGACAAATGTCCGTTCCAAGTTTATCTCCTTTAGATTTTACAAACTGATACAAAACACAGATTAGACTAGAAGGCTTTTTAACGCAAAGGGCGCAAAGGTTTACGCAAAAGGACACGAAGATCAACTTTAAGTAAATTCCCACCGCGTTGACACTCCCAAATTGAGCATCTCACCCAAATCTCCTTTGGCTACCTTTGCGGTTTCCTTCGCGTACCTTTGCGTTAAAAGTTTAAATGAATTGCCGCCAATCTACCCGTTATGACGTTCTAAGGCTAGTTGGATCAGTTGATCGACTAATTCTGGGAAAGCAACACCCGTCGCCCGCCAAAGTTGGGGATACATACTCGTTGCCGTAAAACCTGGCATCGTATTGATTTCATTAATCAATACTTCTCCTGTCGCTTCAACATAGAAAAAATCCACCCGTCCTAAACCAGCTCCATCAACTGCTGCAAACGCTTGGAGAGCCATTTCTTGGATTTGAGTAGAGACGGCATCTGGCACACTTGCCGGGATTGCTAAATCCGCTCGTCCCTGGGTGTACTTCGTTTCGTAGTCGTAAAAATCACTGTCAAAGGTAATTTCTCCAACGACAGAAGCCTTAGGATTATCATTCCCTAAAACGGCACATTCTAACTCCCGCGCCACCACACCTGCTTCCACAATCAGGCGACGGTCGTAGCTGGCGGCGTTATCGAGGGCCGTTTCTAACTCAGCACGCGATCGCACTTTGGAAATTCCCACCGATGAACCTAAATTCGCCGGTTTCACAAAACAGGGATAGTCGAGTGTCGCTTCAATTTCTTCGCAAAGCTTGGGGAAAACACAAGGATTTGACCACACTTGCGATCGGTTAACGGTGATATATTTCACTTGAGGCAATCCCGCATGGGCAAATGCCATTTTCATGGCAATTTTGTCCATTCCTACCGCGGAACCTAAAACCCCAGTCCCGATAAAAGGCACCTGCATTAATTTAATCATCCCCTGAACGGTGCCATCTTCCCCATTCGGGCCGTGGAGGATGGGAAACCAGACATCTACCTCAGCCGCTTGGGGGGGAAATTGCCAGCGAGTTGCATTTTCGAGGCTGGGTAAAGGTTGCTGAGAGTTTCCTGAGGCGAGTGCGGATTCTGGCGGTTTTCCAGAGGCTAAAACTTGTTGAGCCAGTTCCCCGGCTTGCCAACGTCCATCCTTGTGGATGTAGAAAGGCAGGAGTTCGTACTTAGCGCTGTTTTGCTCGGCACTCAAAGCTTGCGCGATCGCCCGTGCCGAACTTAGCGAAACTTCATGTTCTCCCGAACAACCCCCAAACAGCAATCCCACCCGCATTTTATTCATTTCGGATACTCCTGACACTGCACACCGCCGATAGTTTACTACAGCCGAGAGGCGTAGAGACGAACTCCGATACGGGAACTCTCTCAACCCTCTTTCTTATGATGCCAGTGTTATTTGCCTCGCTCAGGAGCGGACAACGAGTTTCCAGGGACGTTGGACAGTCATCGCCTCTTCCGGCTCCAGCACGGCAATCCGCCATCCTCTGCCCCAAGGTCGTGCCAGGACGACCCGATCGGGATTCGCCGCTTTGACCTTTTGAGCCGCCGTAGTTGTCAACTCGCTAAGTGCGATTTTTTCCACGGCTGGAGGTGCGCTAGCGACTGGTGTCAGGTCTGGGGGAGTCTGAAGGGTGGGTGTTGCCGTGGGGGCTGGCGTCGTGGCGGTGGAAGCCTGGAGGCTTGGTTTGGCAGTGGGGAGGGGTGCCTTAGCGGTGGAAGTTTGAATCGCCTGAACCGGGGGTTTTTTACCCTTGAGCTGAAGCGGTTCCTGTTTAGGAAGAATCAGTTGACGAGTGCTAACACCGAGTAAGTAAGTAAAGCGGCAAGTCAACCAAGCAATGCTTCCCGTAGCAATTGCCGTCCAATACACCAATATCAGCGCGTTGTATAAAGTGTAAGCAATGCGAGGGGGAAGATAAACCGCTTCTTGTAAGTCTCGCCGGAGGAGTGGGAGGCGAGAGCTTACTTCAAGTTTCCACAAGGTGATAAATGTTTTCATAGCAGATGCTAGCAGCGCGAAATCCTCTGAGCCACCTAAAAATCTTATACCGGCACTGGCTGATGCACTTCCAATGCTTCTCCAGTCAAACTAAACGCGCGAATTTCGGTGATTTTGACTTTCACCACTTGACCTTTGAGTTCGGCAATGTTGCCGGTAAAGAAGGTGAGACGGTTACCCCGCGTGCGTCCCATTACCTGAGTGGGATCTTTGATATTTTGCTCTTCAACCAAGACTTCTTCGATGCGACCGAAGTAACGCTGGGACGCTTGAGCCGCTTTAATTGAAACTAAGTGATTGAGACGTTGAAGGCGATCGCTTTTTACCTGTTCGCTCAGCTGATTCTCCCACAGGGCTGCGGGTGTCCCCGGACGAGGAGAATAAGCAGCCGTATTTAACAGGTCAAAACCAATTTCTTCCACTAAGCGCAGCGTATTCTCAAACTGTTCCTCGGTTTCTCCAGGGAACCCGACAATCGCATCCGCACTAATTGAGGCATCTGGCATATACCGACGAATCGTGTCAATGATGCGGCGATATTTCTCATGAGTGTAACCCCGTGCCATTGCCTTCAAAATGTCGTTATCTCCCGACTGGAAGGGAATGTGGAAATGTTCGCACACGTTGGGCAATTCGGCACAAGCTCGAATTAACCGTTCGGTGAAATAGCGAGGATGGCTGGTTGCAAACCGAATTCGGTCAATCCCCGGCACATCATGAACGTAATAAAGCAAGTCTGTCAGCGTATTCTGGTGTCGCCCTTCTGCCGTGATTCCGGGCAAATCCCGTCCGTAGGCGTCGATATTTTGCCCCAGTAGGGTGATTTCCTTATATCCTTGACGCGCTATTTCCTCCATTTCGGCGCGAATCGCTTCTGGAGTCCGTGATTGCTCGACGCCGCGAACGCTGGGAACCACGCAGTAAGTACAGCGTTCATTGCAGCCGTAAATTACATTCACCCAAGCTGTCACTTTACTGTCGCGGCGCGGCCTGGTGATGTCTTCAATGATATGAACTGCCTCAGTCGCCACCACCTGATTGCCGTTGAATACCTGTTCCAGCAAATCTTGGAGGCGATTGGCGTGTTGCGGCCCCATGACTAAGTCTAATTCTGGCACCCGCCGCAACAGTGCTTCCCCTTCCTGCTGAGCGACACAACCCGCAACTACCAGTGTTAAATCTGGTTGTTCGTGCTTGCGCTTCGCCTGTCTGCCTAGGTAGGAATAAACTTTTTGCTCAGCGTTATCCCGAATGGTGCAGGTGTTGTACAGGATCAGGTTTGCATTTTCAGGTTCCTCTGACCATTCAAAGCCCATATTTTCCAGGATGCCAGCCATACGCTCTGAGTCGGCTTTGTTCATCTGGCAGCCAAAGGTGGTGATGTGATACCGGCGGGGAGAAGTGGTCATGGACGGCTACAACAAATCAATGAAAGTAATCGGAACTGTATATCTATAGTACCTATCTGGAGAATACAGCTATCGCGTCTTTACATCGAAAACTTCCAAAATTGCCCGTGAGCGTTGCCAAAGTTCGAGAGCGATCGCTCTCACGGTAGCCAAGCACCTATATCCAAGCATCTATAACCCCAGCAGCGGTGAGTCGGCGTTCTTACCCCTTCAGGCAAGCCTATATTTTCTGACGCTTGTAAAAAATTGCGGGAACAAAGTAGGGCGTTTATTCTACGAATTCAGCAAGAAATTACTGCATTTTAAACTCAGTTATTCAGATTGTTTTGCAATTTTATCCTGATTATGCATCAGAGAGTCCGAATCAGGCAATAGAAGCTCTGACGAGACATCTACTATGCGCCTTTACAGCTCCCTCTTCTTATCAAGCCTGTTAGTTACTGGTTTTGCGGTGAATTTACCAAACGTTCGGGATCTCTCGGAAAATTTGCAGCAAACAGATTCAGCTCAAAAACACTTATTCACCCATGATTCAAGGCATGACAGTGCCCATCGCGGTAGCGGACGAAGAGGAAGAGGAAATTCTGAAGCCGCTTTGAGGGCGTCGCTTCATCTTGATTTGACATAGAAGTCAACCCAGGCTCGCCCAGTTCCACAGGTCGGTTTTTCTATTTTCTGTGAGGATTAAAACAGTCAACATTAGCCAAATAATCACCAAATTCTAAAAGCCCGTTTTCTTGAAGAAAACGGGCTTTTTGTATGAGCCTTTTGGATTGGCTTATTTCACCTTGTTTTAAGAAAAATAGATAATTTTTTAGCCAAAAAATTGTAGATAAATTCTCTATTAGATGCAATACATTAGTATGGGGTATGGCATTGCCCTGCCCCCTACTGAACGTTAGAATCGCAATATATTTCACCCAGCAGAGAAACCCCAATAGAGAAACGCCATAGATGTAACCTTGGAAATTAGCGAAGAAGGCGATCGCTCTCTGGGTTGATGAAGGTCTGGTTTAATGAAGGAGTCGCCCGAGGATAGAGAAAGGCGAGATTTCGAGCCTTGAGGGTCTGTAGAGGCACTCTTGCTTGCGCCCCTACAGAAGATTCAACGAGACTTCAAAACAACATTGATAGGCTCCTAGGCTGGTTTCCAGGTGCCGTGGAAGCTAGGGGGGATCGTACTGGGTAATCCCAAACGACACGCAGGTTGCTCCGAAAGGCGATCGCTATTCATAACCCAGACTTCGCTAGTATCGGTGTTGCCGTCATACACCACCGTTAACGCCCAACCCTGTTCGGGATTTAGAGCATCAGGGGCATAGATGGGTTCTGAGGGATAACGATTCTCACCCAAATCGGCTTCTTCTAGAGTGTCAGTTTTAGAGTCAAAACGAGCGATCGCGCCAAATTGTTCTTGGCTAATCTCTACACCCTGCCGATGTACCGATAGATAAGTATGGGGCGAAGCTTGACCAACCAGATGCTGTGGCACAACCGGGAACTCACAGTGCCGATCTAAGACTTCTTGGATGCTTGTTACCTGACTCCTTGCCGGGTTGAGATGAATTTGCCACAGGGTACTCTTGACACGAGTCCGGGTTTCACCCGTCGCGACTTCTTTGAGATACTGATTGGTCTGAAAGTCTTCGTAGCGGACAACATCCACAATTACCGATCCGCTGGCATCTACATAGCCATTCGCAAAGTGCCACTGATACCAGGGTTCAGTTTCGCCACGACTTACCAACGACAGGGTTTCGCGGTCAAAAACCAAAAACTGAGTTCCCAGCTTTGGTTGCCACTCCAGCGCATCGCTATAGCTGCTGATGCCTGTTAGCAATGGCAGCGCGTTCACTCGCACTGGCGGCACGAAAAAGACTAAATACTGCCCAGCGAGGACAAAATCATGCACCATTGGGATGCCATCTAGTTGAACTGCCGTCTTTTGGAGAATCTTGCCTGTGGAGTCACTTTTATAAATATTCAGGGTTGCATTCCGTCCGGGTGAAACCCCAAAGTTAAAAATTTCCCCAGTCTGGGCGTCGCGCTTGGGATGAGCGGAATAAGATAATCCGTCACCCAATCCCGATAAATTATCTAATCCCCAAGTTTCCAGGGTTTGCAGGTCGAGGGCGTGGGGTTTGCCGCCTTCCCACAGTGCCAGCAGTTTATCCGGCAAAGCCAGTACCGAGGTATTGGCGGCATTTTTAATCGGTTTGAACCATTGATTCCAGATGGGGCCTGGTGCGGTCATGCCATAGTTGCCATAGAGCAATTGATTTGCTTTGGCTTCCTCTTGGTATCCCTCTGATTGAACGTAGCGATAGACACCAGAGGCACCAGCATCACTGAAATGCACCCCTAGAATCGCACCATCCCCATCAAACCAGTGTCCCACCCGGATGCCGCCACGTTCTAAGCGGGCTGGGCCGTTGCGGTAGAGGGTGCCGCGCAACCCTTCCGGGATTTTGCCAGAAAGGAGCGGGAGGGGAGTCAGAGGAAATTCTTGTGCAGGTTGGGCGATCGCATTTGCCCAAGCTTTACGGGTTGACGGTTTCGTGGCTGTGGTCATAGTTCAGAAATAGAACGCAACAGAATGGGGATAAAATTAAGTAATGTTAAGCAAGGTCTTTCTTGAGTGTGAACGATCTTGCGGGCGTGCTGCTATATGAGAGGAAGTGCGATCGCAAAACGCCGACGTGTCGGTTCGCATCCTATGATTTACAGGGAAGGGATCGCGA
Source organism: Coleofasciculus sp. FACHB-1120 (assembly GCF_014698845.1). Lineage (NCBI taxonomy): Bacteria > Bacillati > Cyanobacteriota > Cyanophyceae > Coleofasciculales > Coleofasciculaceae > Coleofasciculus > Coleofasciculus sp. FACHB-1120. The sequence continues at coordinate 452,726 of NZ_JACJTV010000001.1, forward strand.
TCGCTAGAGTAAAAATTGGCTTTATATGAAGAAACTGATTAGAGGGCTGCGTGAGTTTCAAAGCAACTACTTCAGCGAACACCAGGAATTGTTCGAGCAACTCGCTCACGGTCAGAAACCGAGGGTGCTGTTCATCGCCTGCTCTGATTCTCGCATCGATCCGAATTTGATTACTCAGGCGGCTGTCGGCGAACTGTTTGTCATCCGCAATGCTGGCAACCTGATTCCGCCGTTTGGTGCAACGAATGGCGGCGAAGGTGCAACCGTTGAATATGCTGTTCATGCTTTAGATATCCAGCAAATTGTTGTCTGCGGTCACTCCCACTGCGGCGCGATGAAAGGGCTGTTAAAGTTGGAGGGTTTGGAGGCAGAAATGCCGTTGGTTTACGAGTGGTTAAAACACGCAGAAGCGACACGTCGGCTGATTAGAGAGAACTACACGGGGCTTTCTGGCGAAGAACTTTTGGAAGCCACGATTGCTGAGAACGTACTAACGCAAATCGAAAATCTGCGGACTTATCCAGTGATTCGCGCTAAACTTCACCGAGGCAAACTGTCTCTCCACGCCTGGATTTATCACATTGAAACGGGAGATGTTTGGGGGTACGATACTATCCGTCAGGAGTACCTACCACTCTACAGCCAGCTTTCCACCAATCACGATGAATCTGTAGAGCCTAAACCTGAGCGAATCGCCTCAATGCTGTTATCTCCGGAGCAAGCAGAACGCATTTACAGAGGTTCTACCGCGCGATAAAAGTGTACGTTATTAAGCGTTTATCTGCTGGTACCTGCAATTTCAGTTATTAGGAGCCAGCAGCATTCTTTCCTCTATCTCTTCCCATGTTTTGGGCGACACTCGCACCGCTGCTTGTTTGCACTGCAATACCAGGTAATTGGCATAGAGATAATTGTTGTATGCCTTTATTTCTTCTTTAGTTAAATTGACCATTTCTAAGCTGAGATTGAAAGCATTGAGCAAGGTTTGCAGGAGACGATTGTTAAATTCCCGCCACGCTAACCCTGATTGTTCATAGTCAGGAATTTTTGCTTTGAGTGCTTGCAGTCGGGCAATCAGCACAGTAAAATTTACATTCTTAAAGATTTTTAGTTTTTCAATTTCACCAGTGTTTCTGATAGCAATGGTGATGGCGTCGGCGTCGGGGAAGGCGATGGCGATGGCGATGGCGTTAGTGTCGGTGTCGGCGTAGGCGTAGGCGATGGCATTGGCGACGCTGACAGCGTTGGAGAAGGTGCCGATGTTGACATTGGCGATGACGTTGGCGATGGCGATGGCGATGGTGTTGGCGATCGCCCTTTTACCCACGGGTTTAATATTACTTTCAGATCCCGTCGTTGCTTGTTCTGCCCAATTAAGTAAAGCTTGTAACTTGGATGTTCGGAATCGAAATGGAAATTTACGGGGGTTGATATACTTTTTAGCTTCTTTTTCCATCAGCAACAGCAATTCATCTGCACCACCACGCATTAACCCAGCTATCAGCAAAAAGACCTCTTGCCATCGTTGATCTGTGAGGTGTTCGGTAACTAGCTTCTCGATTTGCCGATGATCGTCAATATACTGAGCAGTTAAATATTCCTGTAACGTCAAATGAGAGAAAGAAAATATATCCTCCGCTCGCTCTACTAAGATACCTTGTTGAATAGCAATCGCATTCAGAACCGCTTCGCCGTCTAGATGTTGAGGCGCATTCAAATTACTCGCCAAAAAGGTTTTGATTTGCTCAACAACCTCTCGCTGCGAGAAAAATAATCGATCTGCCTCGAAACCTTTGTAGGCAATCTCAGATAGAAGTATCTCTTCTAGCTCTGTATGCAGTCCTTGATAAATTTCATCTTGCAAAATTCGCTTTTCTGATGCCCATTCCTCTAATAATATCCGCAACGCTTTGCGATACAGAACGCTACGATTATCAGGAAAACTTTGGGAACGGTCATATACCAGACAGAGAAACGTTAACAATAAGGGTGTCTGAGCTAATTCTTTGGCAGCTTTATGTTCTGGTTTTTGCAGGATCTCCCAGCATTTTGGTGCTGTTCCCGTCTGTTTATCGGCCTCTGACTGAAACCAGTTATTAATAAACTGCTCAATCTGAATATCATCAAAATCTGCCATTGCCACATCGCTAAACCGACGGAACCCACTGCGATAGGCAGCAGTGCGACAGGAGGCAATGAAGCGATTTTTATCATGTTGGTCAACAAAGTCCTGGATTTGACCAATTGCCTCATTCAAATTCTTTGTCGGCACTTCATCTAAACCATCCAGCAAAATTAGCAACTTGCCATTTTTTAATAATTCTTTGGTAGATTCTTCAGGTGAAGGGAAACCACAAGTGCGAAACTCATCACTGATGGCTTTCTCAATATTGATGTCACCATCGCTAAATCTTTTGAGTTCGATGAAAACGGGGATACAGGAGTGCTTAAATTCTCCCTTGTTGATCTTGAGTGCTTCCAGTCCCATGCGCCGCAAAAATGTGGATTTTCCCGCTCCTGGGCCACCCAGTACCATTAGATACTGCTTTTCTTTAGCAACCTTCATTCCGTCTTGCTTTGGACAGTCTTTATTCTGATAACTGCGCCTTTGTGCTTCGCGGAAAGCTGTTTCTAAGCTATCAATTGTTTCAAACTGCCGAATATTCCTATCATCTAAAAACTGAACCCCTGTATAGACTGACTCTAAAGCTATAGGCTCTCGCATTTCCAAAACTTTTACTTTTAGAATGCCATGACGCTTAGTATAATTTTTGAGATATTGGTGCGATGCGTCATAAATTAGCTGCTGAGTTTTCTCATTTAGACTTCCGCCTACCCGGCTTAAAGCTTTACCTCCACCGTCCCAAACCGTTTTAATCACAACGCCAGCTAGACCTTTGATTGCTGCATCTGCAACTACGGGTTCAAATCCTGTCATAGGGGTAGGGATAAGTTGGTTTTAGTTATTTCTACAAGTTAGCCGTTGCTTTTTCCAGACGGCTAATCCTAATTCAATAGGTTTTGATGTGGCTCCTTTGATCGAGTCTAGCCCGTTGAAAAAAGCACCATTCTCAATCGGGCGGTTGAAACCGCAGCTACACAAACAAAACCTGCCTACGCAGGTTTCAAAACCCGGAATTTTCCTCAGTCCGCGTTAGCGTAGCGTGCGCGTAAGCGCATAGGCGGACTTGGTTTGTATAGCCGCGAATTCCATTCGCCAGGGCTGGTCACTTCTTAGGAAGGATGGAGCAAAAACCTACCGACTTGCTGCTTCAGCCGTTTCCTGCTTTTGGGCAGATCCCTGAGTTCCTAGCTGAATAAGCTCAATCTTGTAGCCATTCGGGTCTTCCACAAAAGCAATCACCGTGGAACCGTGCTTCATTGGCCCCGGTTCCCGCGACACCTTGCCGCCACGAGCCTTAATTTCATTACAGGTGGCGTAAATATCATCAACGCCAAGAGCTATATGACCGTAGGCATCTCCCAGGTTATACTGCTCTACGCCCCAGTTGTAGGTTAATTCCACAACTGTATGGTCAGATTCGTCACCGTAACCCACAAATGCCAGCGTGAACTTCCCATCCGGATAATCTTTGCGGCGCAGTAACTTCATGCCCAGCACGTCGCAGTAAAATTTCAAAGACTCTTCTAGGTTGCCGACTCGCAACATCGTATGTAGCATTCGCATCGTTTTGATCCCGAATTCCTTTTTAATATGACGTTTGAGTGTCCGCTCAGGACGTATTCTATTTCAATCCCCGATCGGGATCTTTACACAACAACCCACGCCACCATAGAAACCATATTACATTCAGCCACGCTAGGTGTTTTCGACAAGGGATGACCACCGCTATAACCAGCTGGCTAAAAAGCCTATCTAAGGTTTGCTGATGTGTGAGACACTTGCAATTTTGCTACTGAAGGGTGAAACGGAATGATTAACACGCCAGATACTGCCATCGACGCCATTGTGGCTCGTGAAATTCTCGACTCGCGGGGGCGTCCCACAGTGGAAGCCGAAGTCTATCTGATCAACGGTGTGATGGGATTGGCTCAAGTTCCCAGCGGCGCTTCTACAGGGACTTTTGAAGCCCACGAACTGCGGGATGAGGATGCCAGCCGCTACGGTGGCAAAGGCGTCCTCCAAGCCGTCCAGAATGTCGAGGAGAAAATTGCTCCTGAGTTGTTGGAGATGGATGCGCTCGATCAGGTTTTGGTTGACCGCACGATGATTGAGCTGGATGGCTCGGAAAATAAATCGAATTTGGGAGCCAATGCTATTCTCGCCGTCTCCCTGGCAACTGCAAAAGCGGGTGCAGCGGCTCTGGAATTACCGCTCTATCGCTATCTCGGTAGTCCCTTATCGAATGTGCTGCCGGTGCCGTTGATGAACGTTATCAACGGCGGTGCCCACGCGGATAATAACGTGGATTTCCAAGAATTTATGATTGTGCCGGTCGGGGCATCTTCGTTTAAGGAAGCGCTGCGTTGGGGTGCCGAGGTGTTTGCGGCTCTCAGCAAAGTTTTAAAGGACAAAAACTTGCTGACTGGCGTTGGCGATGAAGGCGGTTTTGCTCCTAATTTAGAGTCCAATCAAGCGGCTTTGGAACTATTAGTGGCGGCGATTGAAAAGGCTGGCTATAAACCCGGAGAAGACGTGGCACTGGCGCTAGATGTTGCTGCCAGTGAGTTCTATAAAGAAGGGCAGTATGTCTACGATGGCTCATCTCACTCCCCGGCTGACTTTATTGAGTATCTAGGTAAATTGGTGGGACAGTATCCAATTGTCTCAATTGAGGACGGACTGCACGAAGAAGACTGGGAAAACTGGAAACTATTAACCGAGAAAATGGGCGATCGCGTTCAACTCATCGGCGACGATCTCTTTGTCACGAACCCCATCCGCCTGCAAAAAGGCATTGAGCAAGCCGCCGCTAACTCGATCCTGATTAAACTCAACCAAATTGGTTCTCTTACGGAAACTCTGGAAACGATTGAACTGGCTACCCGCAACGGATTCCGGTCAATCATCAGCCATCGCTCCGGTGAAACTGAAGACACCACGATTGCCGATTTAGCCGTAGCCACGAGAGCCGGACAAATCAAAACAGGTTCGCTTTGTCGCAGCGAACGGGTGGCGAAATACAACCGACTGCTGCGAATTGAAGATGAATTGGGCGATCGCGCAGTTTATGCGGCTACGATTGGGCTAGGCCCCCGCTAAAGCGGATTAATTCGGGCAGTTTGTGCCAGATGATCGGGTGGCTCGTTCAGGAATTCAGTCAATTTGTCTGTTGTCTATAAAAGGATTGACCGACTTTTGCACAACTCAAGATGAAACTAAAAATCCTAGCGATCGCCACCCTATTTGCTCCCCTGTCTGTGTCAGCAGCCGTCCGAGCCGAAGCAGTCAGACCGTTCCCTCAAATTCAACCCTGTAATAACTGTCAGCTCATCAGCGCTACTGAAACGATTCCAGCCACTCAAGAGGATTGGCAGGAGTTTTCTTCCTCTGATGGAGGCTTTGTGGTGCTAATGCCGGAAAGCCCAGAGGAAGAAACCTATACCGAGGAAGCTGAAGAGGGCAACGTTGAACAGCATTTGTTTACAGCCGATACGTCGGATGGTGTGTTTTTAGTCTCCTATGCTGACTTTGCCAAAGAGATCGAAGAGCTAGAGGCTGAAGAACTCTTGGATGCGGCGACTGAGGGTTATATAACCGAGGGTGCGAAGTTAATCGCTCAGCGCCCAATTTCACTGCATGGAAGTCCTGGCAGAGAAATTAAGTACAAAGATGCTGACGGTTCTATTGGTCAATCTCGGATTTTTCTGGTGAACAAGCGGCTGTACCAAGTCAGCACGCTTGGTTCAAACGCTAAAGATGTTCAAAAGTTTTTCGGCTCATTTCAATTGATGCCGTAATCAAAGTATTTGGACTATTTTTTCACATAAACTCATTCACATTCTGTAGGGGCGTGTTTGTGCCATGCGTCTACACCAGGAATTAGGGGTGAATAAATACTACAACCTGCGATCGCTCTTTGCCAGCCAATTATTTTAGATACCCGTTTTCTAGACTAGAAAACGGGTTTTTGGTATGCCTCTAGCGATGCAATATTTTATTCAGCGGCGATTGAGTTGCGCGATCGCGTCAAATTTTTTCCCGCCGCAGCTAACTTCAGGAAGTCCCTCTGATTGCCAATACCAGCCGCTGATTCGACGACTCCGAAAAACCGATCCCTCAGCCATCCAACTCAACACCCAAAATCTGAAAGTAGATCGTTATGGATAAAAACTGAGTTGAGGTAAGCCAAGGGTTTCTTCCATACCCAGCATCAAGTTAAGACACTGGAGAGCTTGACCAGCTTGACCTTTGATTAAATTATCAATCGCTGACATGACAATGACCCGATCGGTGCGGGGATCAACTTCGATGCCGATATAGCAAAGATTAGTCCCGCAAGCCCATTTCGTTTGGGGGTAGATGCCGCCTGGTAATATTTTGACAAAAGGCGAAGCACGGTAGAAGGCTGAAAAGATGGTAATCAAGTCTTCTCTCACTAACCCCGGATCGCGCAAGTTGGCATAAACGGTTGCTAGAATCCCGCGCACCATTGGAATCAGGTGAGGGGTAAACTGTACCGTAACTTCGTGACCGGCGAGATCGCTACAAACTTGCTCAATTTCGGGGGTATGTCGGTGCCGTCCACCAACACCATAAGCTCCTAGCGTATTATCTGCCTCAGCCAGCAACAAATTAGTTTTCGCTTGCCGTCCGCCCCCGGAGGTGCCAGATTTAGCGTCGATAATCGCAGTTTCTGGCAAGACTAAGCCTTGCTTGAGTAGCGGCGAGAGTGCTAGCAAACTGGCGGTGGGATAGCAACCAGCGCAACCCACTAACTGAGCGTCAGCAATGCGATCGCGGTATAGTTCCGGTAAGCCGTAAACCGCTGTAGTTGCGAGTTCTCTGTCTTGACGTTCTCCACCGTACCAAGCTTGATAGGTTTCCGGGTTGGAAAATCGGTAATCGGCGGATAAATCCAGCACTTTGCACCCCTTCGCCACTAGCGTCGGTGCCATCTGATAGGCAAGACCGTTGGGCAAAGAGAGAAAAACAGCTTGACAGCGATTGGCAATGGTATCTAAATCAAGCGGTTCTATCTTTAAGTCAACGCGATGACCTAAATGGGGGTAAAGGTCGGAAAATGACTTTCCAGCGCTACTCTCGCCGCCTAGGTAAACCAGTTCGACTCCTGGATGCTCCATCAAGAGTCGTACAAGTTGCACACCACCATAGCCTGACGCGCCAACAATTCCAACAGGCACGCGCCCTAAATCACCCATGATGCTTGTTCCCTAAAAAGTTTAAATTTTAAACGCTCAGCGGTCAGCAAAGCGCAGTCAACCAAAGTCAGTACTGAGCGATCAGCATACGGCATTGCCATGTCCCCAATGGTTGCTGAATAGAATTTCTTTGTCATTGCTTATTCCTCAGTCCTGCTAAAAGCTGATGGCTGAAAGCGACTTTTGCTGCATTGTAGTATTAAAACTAAGATTTGGTGGTAGAAATATCAGCGTCATCATTTAGGGTTACAAGGTTAGCTGCGGCGAATTCAAGGTTGGCTAGAGCAACTGTTCGGGGAGTGACCGACTCTTTTGGGAATTTATCCTTATAGAAAAGCACCGCTCCAATTGATATTTTGGGCGGTGCTGCGTGGTCTAATTAGCGTTATAAATCAACATCATGACACACTTGACAAAACGTTTTCTATTGTGAACACTATAAGTATCATTGAATTGAATATTTTTGTGGCGGCATCTTATGTTTTCGACTGAGGTGACTAGACTTTTGGGCAAACCGTACTTTCAGGCTCCAAACTGCCTGATTTATAACATTGATTGTTTGGAAGCAATGCAAAAATTGCCAAAGGAATGCATTGCTTTAACAGTCACAAGCCCGCCCTATAACATTGGGAAAGAGTATGAAAAACCGCTACCACTAGATGAATATTTAAATTGGTGTGAAAAGTGGATAGTTAAGGTTCACCATATTACATCGTCAAGTGGTGCCTTTTGGCTAAACTTGGGCTATTTGTCCATTCCAACTCGTGCTAAAGCGATTCCTATTTCATATCTTCTTTGGAATAGGATTCCCTTCTATTTAATTCAAGAAGTTGTTTGGAACTATGGTGCTGGAGTGGCAGGAACTAAGTTTTTTTCACCAAGAAACGAGAAATTTTTGTGGTATGTCAAGAATCCCGATAAATATACTTTTAATCTTGATGATGTTAGAGATCCAAATGTAAAATATCCAAATCAAAAAAAGAACGGTAAAATTAAAGTAAATGTTTTAGGTAAAAATCCTACTGATGTATGGGAATTTCCTAAAGTTACATCTGGTCAAAATAGAGCCTCAAAAGAACGCACTTCTCATCCAGCGCAATTTCCAATTGCTGTAATTGAGCGAATAATAAAGTCTGCATCCAATTTAAACGAGATTGTTTTAGATCCATTTATGGGATCGGGTACTACTGCCGTTACTGCTTTAAGTTTACAACGCCCCGTTATTGGTTTCGAGATTCAAAAAGAATACTGTGAAGTTGCTGCCAATAGGATTGATAATTTTCTAACTAGAAATCAAGCCAGTAAAGCGCAATTGTCTTTGTCTTTAGATAATTCTCCAAATTCAGATGAGGAGTTATGTCTGGAGCGGTATTTTTAACAGTTTGTAACGCTCTACTTCAGGTCTCAGATTGGCTTGCTGACCAGTTTGTGACTTTTGTCCTTTCCAGTCATCAAGATCCAGCCATCCAAATCTAACTAAATTGATTTGTGGGTTTAATAAACTAATAATTAATTTTTGGAAGTTAATTACAAGGTAATAACCTGATTTTGTTTTAGTTCCTGGATTTACAGTGGAGCTTTTTTGAGTATAGCTACGATTACCATATGTATTTCGCTTGCTAGAGGATGTTTTAATCTCTATCGAGAAGTAGTCATCAGGTACATAAACCAAGTCTTTTTCGTATTTATTTGACTGAATGCGCCAGATTTGCGGATATCTATAGGCAAATTCTAATGGTATGAGATCGTGTAAAAACGACCCTAAAACTTGCGGACTTGGAAAAAAGTCTACTCCAATTTTATATCCCCTACTGGTTATACTTGATTGAAAAATTTCACTCCATACTTGAATTACAACTTCATAAATTTCATTAGGGTCAAGTGGGTGTTGGTCTATCAGCTCTAGAGTCTTGGCTTGCCACTCTTGAACTAAAAGCCCTTCGTAGGGAGAGTTATTCATTCAATTTCTTTAAGCAATTCACTTGGTGACACACGCAAAGCTCTTGCTAATCTGACGATATTGACTAAGGCAACATTTCTCTCACCCCGCTCAATACCACCAATGTATGTGCGGTGTAAATCTGTTAGTTCTGCCAGTTTTTCCTGAGAAAGGCCGCGAGCCTTTCTCAACTGCCGAACTTGATCGCCAAATTTTTCTAGCTCAGGATTTGTCACCATTAGGAGAAAGGATGATGCTTCAGATGCCTATTATTCCACAGACGATAAGTATCAATTTGAGCGTCGCCCCCAAGCGGCGCGATCGCGCCGCTGGGGGGTGCCGACAGGCTACTCTCAAAAAGAGATACTGGATATATGGTTTATTGCTCTAATTAATCTGTGGAATTGTCTCAAAGCAAAGACGCGCAAAATCGCGCTTCTTCAACCCAACCGTTTAAATTTGACGCGATTGACGCCGCCTTGGCAGACCTGAAGGCTGGGCGGGTGGTCGTAGTAGTAGATGATGAGAGCCGGGAAAACGAAGGCGACTTGATTGGCGCGGCTCAGTTCGCGACGCCCGACATGATTAATTTCATGGCGGTGAATGCACGGGGTCTGATTTGTCTGGCGCTGACAGGCGATCGCCTGGATGAACTGGATCTGCCCTTGATGGTTAGCAACAACACCGACAGCAACCAAACTGCCTTCACCGTCAGCATCGACGCCGCACCGAATATGGGAGTTCGTACCGGCATCTCAGCGGAGGATAGGGCGGTGACGATACAAGTCGCCCTCAACCCATCGACCCAGCCGAATGACTTGCGCCGTCCCGGTCACATTTTTCCCTTGCGGGCGCGGGAAGGGGGCGTCCTGAAACGAGCCGGTCATACAGAAGCCGGAGTTGATTTGGCAAAATTGGCGGGATTGTATCCGGCTGGGGTCATCTGTGAAATCCAAAATCCCGATGGGTCGATGGCGCGGTTGCCAGAGTTAATCGAGTACGCCAAGACCCACCAACTGAAAATTATTAGCATTGCTGACTTAATTAGTTACCGCCTCAACCACGAACGGTTTGTCTGCCGCGAGACGATTGCTGAACTGCCGACTCAGTTTGGGAATTTTCAAATTTACGCCTACCGCAACAGCCTGGATCAATCCGAACACGTCGCCATTGTGAAGGGAGACCCAGCCGAGTTCTCAGACCACTCAGTGATGGTGCGAATGCACTCAGAATGCCTCACGGGTGATGCTTTAGGTTCCATGCGCTGCGACTGCCGAATGCAGCTACAAGCGGCGCTGAAAATGATTCAGAATGCCGGGTCGGGGGTTGTGGTTTACCTGCGCCAAGAAGGACGGGGAATTGGGCTGGTGAATAAATTGAAAGCTTACTCGTTGCAAGATATGGGGCTGGATACCGTCGAAGCAAACGAGCGCCTAGGTTTCCCTGCTGACTTGCGGGATTACGGGGTGGGGGCGCAAATTCTCAACGATTTGGGAGTAAAAAAAATTCGCCTGATTACGAATAATCCCCGCAAGATTGCAGGTTTAAAAGGGTACGGCTTAGAGGTGGTGGATCGGGTACCGCTGCTGATTGAGGCGAATGATTATAACTCGATCTATCTAGCGACCAAAGCGAAAAAGCTGGGTCATATGCTGTTGCAGACGTATTTAATCACCGTAGCGCTGCACTGGCAGGATGAGCCGGAGTCAGTCACAAAGCGCTACGAACGATTAGAGAAACTGCGGCATTTGGCAAAAACTCACGATTTGTTGTTGCAGGAAGAAACGCGACCTGTTGGGATCGCTTTGTTCGGCACGCCATCGTTAACTGTTCACTTGGGTTTTGATCAACCCAATCTGGCGTCACCCGATTGGTATCAGCAGGCAGGACATCCTTACGTCCGAGCGATCGCGCAAATTCTGGATGCTTTGAGCGCCTGGCCTCAGTTGGAATATCTGGAATTTATGGTTTCGACGGGAATAGACCCCCTAACAGGCTTACAAATCCAGCTAGACCGGCAGAACTTCCCCGTAAGTACCCTGCCTTCGTCGGTTTGCGACCATTTAGAAACCCAAAAAATCTACAGCTTTCAGAGTGGTGAGGGCTGAGGACTGAGGGTTAAAGACTGAGTAGAGTTAGGACTGAGGACTGAGGGCTGAGTAGAGTTAGGAAGATTTTTAGCCAACGTTTGTGAGCTTTTAGTTGATGAGCGTCTAAGTAGATTGGGACAACTAAACTTAACGAATAGGACTGTTTATCGTTGATGGAAGATTGAAAATTACCATGAACAATCAACGATGAACCGGCTTATTGAGTTATGTTTATTTTCACCCAGTTACTTAATTCCCTAATTTCTAGTAATGAAGCGATGCACTACGGATATAAAGCTATCACCGTTATAGGAACTGCCGCCTTACTTAGTGGAGGGACGACAGTTATCTATGCACAGACTCAGCCCCTATTGTTTCCTCAGCACTCTTTCCCTAGCACTCTTATAGTGGCTCAGTCGAGTGCAGAGGACTTATTCAATCGGGGGATGGAGAAGTATAACCAAGAAAACTATAGCGGCGCTTTCAATGATTTCACCGCTGCAATTCGCCAGGATACCAACCTGGCTAAAGCCTACTACAGCCGAGGGTTGGCAAGGCGGAAGCTAGGAGATAATCAGGGAGCGATCGCAGATTACACGGAGTTGCTGAAGCGAAATCCCCAGAATGCCGATGCCTACCTCAACCGGGGTGTCGTTTATGCTGACCAAAAAAAGTATCGGGAAGCGATTGAGGATTACACCAAGGCGCTGAATCTCGACCAGAAAAATGCGATCGCTTATTACAACCGGGGGAACGCCCGCAGTGCGCTAGGAAATCGTAGAGAAGCCGTTGAAGACTACAGCAAAGCGATTCAGCTTCAGCCTAAGGATGCCACCGCCTACGTGAATCGGGGGAATGCTCGCGTTCAACTGGGAGAAACCCAGGAAGCGATCGCTGATTTTACAAAGGCTCTAAGTCTCAACCCCAATCTAGTAGCAGCTTATTACAATCGCGGGATTATCCAACGGCGACTGGGAAATATCAAAGAAGCGATCGCGGATTACAACCAAGCTATCCAGCGCGATCCCAACAATGCAGCAGCTTACTACAATCGAGCGATCGCCCATCAGCAAATCGGCAATCCTCAAGCAGCCATTGCCGACTATACCGAGGCGATCTCTATTTCTCCCAACTTTGCTAAAGCTTATGGCAACCGGGGGCTGCTGCGCTACGAAACCGGCGATGCTACAGGCGCAAGTGAGGATTTACAAGCCGCTGTGCGACTTTTCTCCGAGCAAGGACTAACCGCTGACTCTCAAAAAGCACTGGCGCTGCTTAGACAGTTAAAATAGACCTCCTCCATCACCAGATCCCAACCGCGTTCTGAGGTCAAAGTCGGTCAGGGTTGTTACCTTTCGCAAACACGGGTGTAATTTTTTACGTAATCGGGTAGGCTGATCTCCGGCTGTAAACGAGAATCTGCAATTGGCGCAGCAGCAGTTAATTGCAGGGGAACAACACCCGCCCACACGGGTAAGCTGTAGTCTGCTTCGTCATCGTTAGGATCGCCAGTCCGCACCTTAGCTGATGCCTCATTTAGGGGTAGGGAGAGTACCAAGGTTCCTTGGATTTCCTGCCGACTTGGCGATCGCACCTCTGCCCATCGCCCCGGTATTACGTGTTCTGTAAAGGCGAGGAGTGCTTCCAGCTTTTCTTCAGGGTTATCCACAATCATCGCTGTGCCAAAAATTACAACTGAGCGATAATTCATTGAGTGGTGGAAGGCAGACCTCGCCAGTACCAGCCCATCAAGCAGGGTGACTGTAACGCAGACCTCAATCCCGTTGGAGAGCGATCGCAACATCCGGCTAGCAGGCGATCCATGAATATACAGCTTGTCTCCCACCCTCCCATAAGCAGTAGGAATGACAAAAGGCTGACCGTCTACGGCAAATCCAACATGGCACACCAACCCTTCATCCAAAATTTGATAGATAACCTGACGTTCATAATCTGCGCGTTGAGGAAGACGCTTGACCGTGCTGCGTTGCGTATGAGTAAGTTCCTCATTTATTTCATGTTCTAAAGAACTCATGATTTCCTCCTAGTAGTATTTAATACCTTTGACGGCTTACAGACGCTTGGTAAGGTATGTTTGATCACATCAAATCTAGCCGCATCCCGTTAGTTTCACTGAACCCAAGACTAGAGTAAACTGGCTTACCTGATGGAGAGGCGTGTAGGATAACCCTTGTGCAGTTAAGCGATTTCAGATGGTCGATTGCACAAAGTGTGAGTTTTTTGGCAAGTCCCTGTCTGCGGTGAGGCGGTTCAACGTAAACTCCCCAGATGTATCCATAGTTGCGATATTCCGGTTTGAGGATATGCGGGTAAAGACCAGCAAACAGCTGACAACTGGCTGAAGCGATCGCTCTACCATCAACCTCCGCGACAAAAGCTTTGTAACATCGCTCTTTTCGAGCGCCTTCTATAAACTGGAGGGTAATGTCGAGCCAGTCTGACTCAATAGAGTCAGAAGGAACATCATTATCCAGCCACATTTGATAAAAATGTTCAGCAATTAGGGAATCTTCCTCTGGAAAAGCCTCTCTGATATAGATTTCTTGTCCCATCACCACGATACGGGTTCACGCTTGTTTCACTGTTAGAGTAATCTTGAAAGTGGTCTTCTACAAGAGCCACTTTTGCGATCTAATATCAGTCCACTTCGGTCTGATTCTCTCAAGCGGGTAAGTATGGATTTAGCGATCGCCCTCGACAGCAATGCAATACCCTTACATCGACAGCTATACGAAGAACTGCGTCAAGCTATTTTGAGCGGACGTTTAGCGCCTAAAGAGCGCATTCCTTCAACGCGATCGCTCTCCAAATCTTTAGGGATTTCTCGTACTACCGTTACCCAAAGTTATGAGCAACTGCTCAGCGAAGGCTATATCCAAACCATCGTAGGTTCTGGGACGTTTGTCTGCGATCAACTCCCCGACTTGATGCTGCGAAGTACGCCTGTTGAGTCTCAAGAGAAGATTGCTCGTCCACTTTGCAAGCTGTCCAAGTATGGGATAGGTTTATCCCATACGGATGTCTCTTTGAGGAGTGTACTCGACACCGCGATTAGCTTTCGCTACGGACGACCTGCTTTTGATAAATTTCCAATGCAACTGTGGCGCAAGCTGCTGTTGAGTCACTGTCGCAAAGGCTCCTCTTGGCTGGACTATACAACCGATCCGCAAGGACACAGACCTTTGCGAGAAGCGATCGCCCGTTACCTGTCTCGTTCTCGTGCGGTGCAGTGCGACCCCGACTCTGTAATCATGACCAATGGCACCCAGCAAGCGCTGTATATGGTGATGCGCTTGTTGATTGATCCGGGGGATGCGATCGCGATCGAAGACCCAGGCTACCTCAGCGCACGGCGAATCTTTCTCTCGCAGGGCGCTAAACTCTTGCCTATCGGTGTAGATGAGTCAGGCTTATTGGTCAAGGATTTAGCCGCTGCAACTGAACCGATTAAACTTGTCTACGTAACACCCTCTCACCAGTTTCCTACTGGGGCGATACTATCGCTTCCCCGGCGATTAGAGTTACTGTCTTGGGCGCACTCTACGGGGGCGATGATTATTGAAGATGATTATGACAGCGAATATCGCTATGGCGATCGCCCGATTCCCGCCTTGCAAGGGTTAGATGAAAGTGACTCGGTACTTTACATCGGGACTTTCTCGAAGGTGCTGTTTCCCTCGCTGCGGATTGGCTATTTAGTATTACCTCAGAATTTAGTATCAATCTTTACCCGCGCCAAGTGGTTGAGCGATCGCCAGTTACCGTTGTTAGAGCAGTATATCCTGACGGATTTTATTGAAGAAGGGCATTTAGAACGTCATCTCAGAAGAATGCGATCGCACTATGACCAATGTCGAAGCGTGTTAGTGCAGGCTTTAAAGGCTCACTTTGGGGAACAAGCGACTATTTTAGGCGAAAAGGCTGGAATTCATTTGATGGTGCGACTGTTCACCAGCTTTAGCGATGAGGAGATTATTCATCGTGCGGCGAAAGTGGGTGTGGGGATGATGTCCGCCCAACCTCATTATCTCAAAGCGCATCGCCCAGGCGAGTTTATCTTTGGTTACTCTGAACTCACTTTGCCACAAATTGAGGAGGGTATTAGCAGATTAGCTGAAGTTTTGAAATAGAGCTGAAGCTGGAAGTAAAATTTATTACCCTTGGGTTAAGTCACCAAAGCGATCGCGATATCTCGCCAGTAACTCAGCCATTTCAGATGCTTGCTGTTGTGCTAACTCCCGCTGATTTCGCTCAATTTCAGTTAATTCCTCAGCAGTCTGATACCTCACACCTTGGGCATCGTACCAGTACAATACCTCGCGCTGTATGCCTCCGACTTGAGCCACAAATCGCCCAAGTCCTAAACCAATTTCTGGCATCCAGAATGGTTCTCCGATTTGTAAATGATATACGCCATTTACTAAACGGTAAACTTCAAAAGGTTGTTCCTGGTCGCGCCGCCAGAAATTCGGATTATAAATTACATAATACAACACACCTAAATTGGCATAAATTGCCATTTTTGTGTCGTATTCTCCCCCATAGGTGTGAGAGACAATTTCTAAGACAAAAATAGGCGCAATACTATTTTCTTCCCAGAGAACATAACTAGAGCGCGAACCATTGTCTTTTCTCCGTTCAACTCCCAAACTTAGAAACCCATCTGGCACCACGGGTACTCTCGGATTCACACCTGTCGTGTGATAGACGCCCATATCTACACCAAAATACCAGTCAAGGCGATTACCCCAAATGAACTCTAGCAAGAATAATAGAAAATTCGGGATAAAATTCTGGTCTTCGTTATCCACTGGTGTATCATCCGAACAAGGAAGTTCAGCGCTTGTTGGTAATCTAGTTTCCGGGTTGTGCTGTACCATAAAGATTAGCTCCACAAGCTATTAATATAATTATCCAATAAATATAGCTAAACTCCATCAAATCCATTTAAAAAATAATCCCTTTTCTCTTCCTCTGCGTTCTCAGTGTCTCTGCGGTTCGTTTAAAAAAGATAGTGTTCATAAATAAAATGAGATTGCTATAACATGAGTTTAGATGTAATTGTTATCGGTAGCGGAATTGGCGGTTTAACAGCAGGGGCGTTACTTGCCCGTTACGGAAAACGGGTGCTAGTGTGCGAAAGTCACGCGATCGCTGGTGGTGCTGCACACAGTTTCTCGCGGCAGGGATTTCATTTTGACTCTGGCCCCTCATTTTATTGCGGACTCACCCCTGAAAGCGGTCTAAATCCATTACAGCAAGTGTTAGAAGTTCTGGGAGAATCGTTGCAAGCTGTTCGCTACGATCCTATGGGACATTATCATTTTCCTGAAGGCACTTTTCCCGTTTACAGTAATGCTGAACGCTATCGGCAAGCTGTTGCTGAAATTACGCCTCAAGGTGCCAGAGAATTAGAACAATTTGAAAAACGTCTACTACCTCTTTACGAATCGCTGCGGGGGATTCCTACTATTGCTTTGAGAGCAGACTGGCAGATAATACAAGTAATTTTGGGGCAATATTTACCATCTGTATTGAAACTGCTACCGCATCTAAGAATCGTCCAAGGTTCTGTTGGCGATGTGATGGATCGAGAGGTGCGAGATCCTTGGGTGCGGCGCTTAATTGACTTGGAGTGTTTTTTACTTTCTGGACTTAAGGCGCACGGTACAATTGCCCCAGAGGTGGCATTTATGTTGGGAGAACGTTCTCGCGCTGGTGTCGAGTATCCGATTGGGGGAAGTGGCGCAATTGTGGATGCTTTGGTGCGTGGTTTAAAGCGTTGGGGTAGCGAATTGAAATTGAATGCCCATGTTGAGCAAATATTAATTCAATCAGGCAAAGTAACAGGCATTAAGTTAAAGAATGGTGAAGTTATTAACGCGCCTGTAGTAATTTCTAACGCTACCCTTTGGGATACTTATACTAAGTTATTGCACCCCGAAGATTTGCCGCAATCTTATCGTCAGCATTCTCTAGAAACCCCGGCGGTTGATAGCTTTATGCACTTACATTTAGGCATCCGCGCTGAGGGTTTGGGAAATCTGACCGGACATCATGTGGTAGTTCACGATGCGAGTAAAGATATTACCGAACCGGGGAATACTTGCATGATTTCTATCCCTTCAGTGTGGGATGCTAATCTTGCACCAGTGGGACATCATGTGGTTCACGCCTACACGTTGGAACCTTACGAGGGATGGCGACGAGATGAAGGGTATGAGGAGAGGAAAAAAGAGCGATCGCAATCTCTATTGGGTGCGTTAGAGACAGTGATTCCGGATATACGCGATCGCATTGTCTTAGAACTTATCGGTACACCGTTAACTCACGCTTACTACTTACGCCGCTACCAGGGAACATATGGTCCTGCAATTGCAGCCGGTAAAGGGATATTTCCAGGAACACAAACGCCGATTTCGGGATTGTATCGCGTAGGAGATAGCACAATGCCAGGAATTGGCGTTCCGGCAGTTGCTGCTTCGGGAATTTTGTGTGCGAATACTTTAGTAACTCCCCAAGAAACGGCAAAATTATTGGAAATTTGAAGTTCAAATCAAACTTTCTTAATTATCGGCTTTGGTGCGGTGCTGGACTACGAGAATGTCACTTGTTTGGGAATCGTTATGAATGGTGTAGATTACCCTGTAATCGCCTAGCCGAATCCCGCAAAAATTATATTCTCCAACCAAGCACCTAGAGGAACTTAGACAAAAACTGAAGCAAAAATGGCTTCAAATCCTCACCTAGAAGAACTTTCAGCTCAAATGGGAATAATCTAGTATTGACAAAGGTTTCCGGCGTTTTTAGGTCATTAACCTCTTTTCCCTGTCCAGAGAGCTTTTCAGCCCTTTAAGGGCTAGAAAATGTCTAAGCCTCATTAGTTTGCTTCTTAGCTAGAAGAGCGATCGCGCTTAATTACACTAATGTCACCGCTACGCTCCAAGCGAGCCTCTTGCACCTTGCTGGGGTCGGTGACATTCGCTTTGCTACGTAGCGCTCCCAGCAAATCCCGTTCGCCGATATGACTTTTTCGCATCGCACTCCACTGAATCTCGCCGTCGCGAATGAGTACGCGCTCTTTCCCCTTGACGAGTGTGGCAAAGTTGTCGTTGCGAAATGCGATCGCGGCAAACAGCCAGTGCAGCCCCACTAACACAATGCTCGCTCCTAAGGTGGGGAAGAAAGCAGCCGAGCCGTTGATCGCACGGCTTAATACTGAACCAACGATAATGCTCAGAAGCACGTCAAACGCGCTACTCTTGCCAAGAAAGCGCTTCTCACCCACGCGAATCATTGCTAACCCTGCAATGTAGACAACAACAGCCCGCAAGGACATTTGCAATATTGTTAAACTGTCTGCGTCTAGCCCCAAGAGTCCGTTGATACCTTCCTCAATTTCCTGAACCATATGCCCTCCTCTCAATAGCTAGATTAAAAGTTAATGCTTCTCATATGAGCGTTGCAGCGAAATATAACATGAGCTTTTATGTAATGGGGAGGATATAACTTCAAATCAGTTGTGAGAATCTAAAAGAATTGCAGGGTGTTTGTGATTAAAATTATGAGAACTTTATTTCAGCCTGAAACATTGAAGAAGCTTCCTTCACGTTCTCAAGAAAAAAGTAAGAGTTGTGAAGATATTTTAATTGTTGGTCAGCCGCTGCAAATCCCCTTAAAAAATCTAGCTCCTTCAGAGAATGTCATTGTCAGCCTCAAATCACAGGGAGAAATCGAAATTTACTCTGAGGCTGATCAACTCATTGATACAAAAACGTTGATTCTTCTCAATCAAGTTCCAACAATTACCCTTTTAGCAAGAACCTTTAGCGATCGCCAAAATGACCGCTCTTTAGAGATCACGTTTCAAGATGAGGCGGGTCATCAGCTGAGCCAAGTTCAACTTAAGCTAACCTGTCTTCGGATTTGTTTAGATGTGGATGCAGATCGAGATGGGATTGTTGACGACAATAATCCTCAAAAGGGGGATTGGCAATGGGGGATTAATGGTCATGGTGCAATCCTAATGGTCAACACCGATCGCGACCATGTTCATTCTGATAATCAATACGATAGGAAGATTAAAGGACTACTGGATCTAAAAGATTCGAGCTTTATGATTGTTCGTAGAGCCGGATTAAGAAATCTACCCTCTGGATGCGAGATTCACTTATCAGTTAGCGAAGACACTGCCAAACGAATTTGCATTTATGACGAACTAGATAAAAGTGGCTATGAGTTAATTAGCCCGAAGAGAACAAAAGCACAAATTAGAGGTACAGATCAGGATATTCTCCTGGCTATAAGGGGATTAAGCTATCCCGACATTGATTTTGATGGACGGGTTGAGATTACTTTAAATCTTGTAAAAGATGGAGAAACCCTCTACAGCGATCGCGTCGTTTTTCGAGTCGCTCCCTGGATGATGACTCCGAATACCTTATCTCCAATCACTGTGTTTGTTTCTCGCTTATCGAAGGGAAAGAACGAAGCATTCATTGAGGATCTGAGGAAAGTTGTTGCTAAAGCCAACGCGCAACTCGATCCGGTTCCTTATGAGTATCATAAAGACGATCCTTGGATGCGAGATGAAATTGAAATTGGATATACTCAAGCGCCTGGAAAATTCATTCACGTCGTCCTGGATTCGCCTCGCGATCGCGGACTAGATCACCTGACCAACCGCCAACTCATAGGCAGTGACTTTGGGTATGTGATTCGCAAAAGCCGCCATTCAGTCACCAAATTAGACTCTTTTGGAAATTTAGAAGTTTCTCCGCCAGTAATCGTAAAAGGGGTAAATTATCCCTTCGGTCGTCTGCTATTTGGAGGAACGCGCCCAGAAATTATTCCAGAACCGCGCCGAAAGTTAAAAGTCTTGCGAGATTTTTTCTTTGCTCAAAAAATCCAAGCCCCTTTTGAAATCTTTTCGGATTGGCTGAGTGTCGGGCATATTGACGAATTTATGAACTTCGTCTCTGCTCCTAATCCTAAAGGATTCAAACTAATTCTCGCCAGCCCTGATAAGTGTTACGACCTTCTTAAAGCGTTACGAAGCGAAGGACATTCTCAGGCGTTGTTGCGGCAGGGCAAACAAATTGACGATAAACCTGCTGATATTAGCGTGGCAGACGTGCTTGAAAATGAAACCTTAGCTCGCCAAAACCAACGCTTTCAGGAACACATTAGTTGGAATCGAGAGGTTTTGAAACAGGAATTAGATTTAGGTGAAGAAGATATTGTCGATTTGCCTGCTTTGTTTGAAGTGGATGACGATGGACGAGCAAAAAGTTTTTTTCCAAACATGGTCAATATGCTCGTTCTCAAGCAGCATCTTGCGATTCCCAAACCCTTTGGCCCCCAGGTTGATGCCCAATGCCAATTTGAAGCTTATGTCAAAGGGGTTTTAGAACCTTTGGGTTTAGTCTGTCACTTTATCGATGATTGGGACACTTATTTTCGAGATGGTGGGGAAATTCATTGTGGCACTAACACGAGCCGACAACCTTTTACTCAAAAATGGTGGGAAATCGAACCCATGTTCCTCGAATAATAGCTTTTGCAGATGAGTCATTGCGATTATTGATCCAGAGCACTCAACGCCAGCCGCCTAACAACTTGCTTGAAGCAGAATGAAGGTATATTGTAATTGGTTGCTTCCTTCAATTTAGTGCATCTTCATAGGAAACTGGTATTAAGAGTATGAAAAAAAAGCAGCAAGAATTATGGTGCTGATTCGATTTTGGAAACAAACCACAAAGGGGGAAGGAAAAAGGGAAAAAATGGTTTTGTTTGGGGTGCGATCGCACCCCAGTTTATTACCTTTCATCCTCTGTTGATTCAGCTAGAATTTCTTGCAATACGGGCGATAGTTGATTATTCAAACGTCCTGCACGGATAAGTTCGGCGTAGGTGTCGGCTTCAATATCCAAGAGTTTTTCTCGCAGTTGTTGCATATTAAGCGATCGCAACTCAGGATATTGATTTTGCAGCTTCTCAATTTCCTCCTCAATGCTTTTGAGTTGTCCTTGTACCAGATTTAACTCGTAACGATAAAACTCCGGATCGATTTCTGATTCTTTGCCAGCTTCCAATAAATAATTCAACACTCGATTTAAGGCGATGCGACGGGCAATCGCCTCTGAATATTGCTGGCGTATCGGCTGATCTCCAACCAAACCTAATCTTTCCAAAAACCACTGAGTTGTCAAACCTTGAACTAACAAAGTAAACAACACAACGCCAAACACCATATCAATAATTTCGTCTCTTCCTGGCAAGATAATGGGTACGCTTATCGCCAAGGCAATTGAAACTGAACCTCTTAAGCCACCCCACCAAAGTATTGTTTGATCTCGCCAACCTATTTGAGATTTAACTAACCAATTGCTCAAGGCACTGAGTCCATAAATAGCAATTGCTCGTGTTAGTAATACCGCTCCAATTGTCACCGCAATTAGACCAAAATTTTCCACTAGACGCGAGTAGCGGATTTGATCGCCAATCAAAAGAAAAACGATAGAATTTACAAAAAATGCTAGAAATTCCCAAAATTCAGATACCAGTAACCGGGTGCGCGGGTTCATACCAATGCGGGAGCCAAAGTTACCCAAAATTACGCCAACTGTGACAACCCCAATCACCCCAGAACCACCCAACTCTTCTGTTATCAAATAAGTGCCGTAAGCGGAAACAAGTGTTAGTGACTGTTCCACTAATGGCAAGTCAAAACGTTGCGTAAGGTAGGAAATTCCAAAACCAACTAAGCTGCCAATTCCAATCCCAACACCAACAAATATCAAAAAACGAGCAATGGTAGTATCTAGTGCAAATTCACTGGTTCCTAGCGGGATTCCTACTAGCAGCATAAACGCCACCACCGCCACGCCATCATTAAATAAACTCTCTCCCTCCATCAACATTGTTAAGCGTTTGCCAGCACCCAGTTCGCGAAACAAAGCTACTACGGAAACAGGATCGGTAGCAGATAAACAAGCACCGACAAGTAGGGCAGTTGTAAGAGGAACTCCAGTCAGCCAAGTGAGGGGAAATGCAATACCAACAACGGAGATGATGACACCGACAATGGCAAACAAACTGACGGGAAATAAATCATCTTTTAAGTCTCGCCAACGGATATTCCAGGCAGCTTCAAATAGTAGGGGAGGCAAAAAAATCTCTAGAATTAATTCTGGCGACAGATTCACCAACCGCACATCTACAAATGCTAAAAATAACCCGACAATTACCAGCAGCAATGTGTAGGGGATTTGGCGTAACCAACTGAAAATTCGCGAGAGTGTCGCCACACTCAAGGAAATAGACAACACTAGCAGAAATTGCTCCAAACTTTGCTTAATGGAAGCTTCGTCTAGGGTGGTTTCTATCGCCATAGGAAACTCCATATCGTAATTAGTCGTTAAAACACTGTAGCTTTTAATTTGCTCTTTAATCTAGAGGTTGTATAGGATAGTGTCTTGAATTGCCAACATCGTATCATTCAATATGTTTGGTGGTCATAAACATAATTTATTGCATCTATCTTAAGAAATATAAAACGTTATGTCAGACATTAAACAGTTAATTGCAGATATCCAGCAGGAAGCGCAACGGGAAACATTTCCCATTGATGAACCAGTTTATCAGGCAGCGAGTTTGGAGCCTACGCAGCCAATTCTCTATGCAGGCAATCTGGAGAGCAAGCTGTGCTTTTTTGCCCGCGATTTGGGAAAAGATGAAGTACGGGCACGTCAACCGCTTTGCGGCGCTGCTGGTGGCTTTGTGCGTCGGGGTTTGTACCGAGCGATCGCAGCCACCGAACCCAATAAGGATACCGATTTACAAGTTGTCCTCGATCGCGTTTTACTTACGAATACAGTACCTTACAAACCACCGGGTAACAAAGCATACACTGAGGCGGTGAAAAAACGATTTCGCCCCTTTTTAGAGCGATTATTGGTGTTGCATTGGCAAGGAGATAAGATTATTACGCTGGGGAATGAAGCGTTTAATTGGTTTGCCCTTTATGCTGCTAAGGGTGAGTTGAAGCAGTTTTTTACAAGAAGCGATCGCTATTCTGCTAGCATTCAAGTTACGCTTCAGGCGAAGGACACAGAAGGCAACCTACATCAACGTCCAGTGACGCTACTGCCACTCCCTCATCCTTCCCCACTCAATCAAAAATACTACGCCCAATTTCCCCAACTGCTTCAGCAGCGCCTCGCGGAAATATTGCCGTAACACACTAACCCTCAGGCATCGGATGGTTGAGAAAAGCGCTCTCTGACTTTATTTAAAGGGGGTATATATTCAGTTAATCATGATAGACGTAGCGTTTTTTCCCTATTACCTTGCCTTCTTCATCAAAAGACATTTCAAACGAAATCCAAGCAAAATCACCCCAAGGCGCTGCACCATCTACGCCATAGCTCCAATTATTACGCTCAATGCTATGTTCGGGAGCAGGTAATATTTTCAAAATTTCATCTTTCTTTATTCCTAATTGGATACTGGAGAATTTTTCTTCTGAAAATCCCGAGGGTAATTTTGTATCAATTAAAGGATAAGGCTGAAAATAACTTTCGGTATGGCAAACAAACCAGGCTAAAGTAACAATTCCGATTCCTGCAAAAAAGAAATAGCCGATTCTAGAAGGTGATTTCATGGATTTCCTCAATTCATAAAGGGAATATTGACGATATTGGAATTGATGACTACCCTGAATACCCTGTAAAATCTAATTTCACAGAACCAAATTTAATTAGTCTCCCCTATATTTTGGATTTATTTCAGTCTCCTAAACTTAGGAGATTTGGGTCAAGATAACTAGCGATCGCGCTTGGAGGACATTTAACAAGTGATTTCTCAAACGTTATGGGTTAGCGTTCACCCTAAATTCCCGGAACTATGGGAGATTTTGAAGATTTTCTCTTACAGCTACCAACTTAATCAGAAGTTTAATCGTTTAACTAAAATTTCGCCAGATAAGTATTTTAAGGCTTGTTGGAAAAAGTCAAACTAAATGTTGAGCGAATTCGAGAATCAGAACTTATAAGTATTGAGTTATTGTTTAAATTCAACGCTCAACACTTATAAATTCAAAACAGTTCCTTTCGCCTCAAATTGGTTTCAGTCGCGTTACCTTGAGCTTAAAAGAACCGCCGCTCGTTTCCCCAAAAGCCCGAACTCGAATAATATAATCACCCGGCTCGGTAATGCGGGAAAATAAAAGCGAGTTAGTGCTGCCGTCGGGACCGTCATCATTTTCCGCCACAGTAGCGCCATCCGACGACATCAGCGTCACAATTGTGTCAAAACTATCAGAGATCAAGTCAACCGCTACTTGATCTCCAGCATCCAGAGTTACCAAGTAATCACGAGCAAAACCTCCCTCACCAGTTGGAATATCTTTTTCAGTTAGCGTGTCGGAAACTTCATTGTTTGCCGGTACAGGAATGGGGCTATATACCTTATTTTGCGCTCTGGCTGATATAGTGGTCAGAAAAAGAGCCAGCAGCGTAGCAGGAACAATCAGGGTACGGTGCCATCTAAAGGCAAAAGCGTCAGTCATAAAAATTCCCGCTGAACACCCTTCCCTTTTAAGGGTTGGGGGAAAGCGGGGCGGGGTGTACCGCTTTCCAAACAAAGAATGTTTCTACTGTTTATTTTTTACTTTCTTTGACACCTGGAAGCGATTCGATAGAAGCGATCGCCTTGCTTCACGCAATTTGTGGGTAGTCCAGCACTTGGGAAGAAACCGGAAAACCTTATCAGCTATTGCTCTATTCAGTGTTACCGCCCGACTTGAGCTTTTTCCAGATGGGCAACAAAGCTGGATCTGGCTAGTTCACTAGCTTATCTCCTAAAGGCGATGGGTTGGCGATCGAACTCCTGTTCATTGATTGAGTGGTGGGAAAATCCATTCTTTTTATATCCTTCCTACTTTGTTTTGACGGACAGGACAATACAGCGATTTATCGCAGATTAGGACTTCTCCCTTTACACCGTCCAAACACTATAAACAAAAGCCTGTCGCCATTTCAACACTACCTGTGGTGGAAAAGTTGCCCCAGAAGTTAGCGTTGAAACATCTAAAGACTTGAGGAAGAGCTTGTTTCCTTTCAGGATCGTCCCTATGAAATCAATTGTCAAAAGAATTAACTTGTTGTTAGCACGACAAAAGGAAAAAGTCAAAAGGAAAAGGTCAAAATCTATCGCCTTTTTGCTTTTTGCCCTTCCACATCTGGCATTGGGAATATCCGTTTGCTTTCTGAGCGTGCAGGCACAATCGATCGTCCCGGCGACTGACGGCACCGGCACCATTGTCAAGCCCAATGGAACCCAATACGACATCCAAGGCGGCACTACATCCGCTGATAATACCAATTTGTTCCACAGCTTCACCCAATTTGGTCTTAGCCAAGGTGAGATTGCCAACTTCATTTCTAGCCCCTCCATTCAAAATATTCTGGGGCGCGTTACGGGGGGCGATCCTTCAGTTATTAACGGGCTTCTCCAAGTCTCTGGCGGCAATTCCAACCTCTTCCTGATGAACCCCGCGGGGATCGTTTTTGGCGCAGGAGCCAGTTTGAACGTACCTCGAAGCTTTACCGCTACCACAGCGACTGGAATTCAATTTGACGCTGAATGGTTTAATGCCATCGGCTCTAATAGCTATGCGGCTCTCGTGGGGACGCCCAATACCTTTGCCTTCGCCACCCCCCAAACGCCCGGAGCGATTGTCAACGAGGCACAGCTAGCCGTTAAAGATGGGCAGGATCTCAATCTACTCGGAGGTACGGTTGTCTCCCTCGGTAATCTCTCGGCACCAGGGGGGAGTATCACGGTTGCATCTGTACCCGGTGAGAAGATGGTTCGCCTTTCTCAAGCGGGAAGCCCACTGAGTTTAGAGATTCAACCTCTCTCGCCTTTTCTCCCCCTCTCCATCGCTTCTCCTCTGTCTTTGCCGCAGTTACTTACAGGTGGAGGTGCTAACAATGCGACAAAAGTAATGGTTAGCGACACTGGGGAGGTGAAACTAGCTGGCTCTAACATCCGGGTAGATGCTGGTGATGTCGTGGTGCAGGGAGCCACCGCTCAAACTTCTTTGCCCTCAACCGGGAGTTTTGTGGATTTAGCTTCTGCTAACAACATTACAGTCCTTGGAAAAATTGATACCTCCGCCACTTCTTTGGGGGCGCATGGGGGTTCTGTAACCATGTCCGCTTTTAAGGATATTAATATCCTGAGTTCGCCCTTAGACGGGATTTTGACAAATTCCAATTCAGGCAATGGGGGCAATATTTTCCTCACGAGTAAAGCAGGTTCTATTAACGTTCAAACTTTTCTAAATTCTTCATCCAATCTGGGGAATGGAGGTGCAATTACTCTTTCGGCACTTGACAAAATCAACAATGTTGTTGCACCCAACAATAGTCCAACGGGGACAATTAATATTGCCGGTTCTATCAATTCCTCATCCAACGCTGGAAATGGCGGCGCGATCGCGCTTTTGGCTCTAAACCAAATCAACGCTGGAGTCATCAACTCTAGTTCAGCAATCGGGAATGGGGGATCTGTCACCCTCGATCCACTTGGAGATATTCAAGTTACCTCCATCAATGCTCAAGGGGGAACGAATGGCGTGGGGGGAAACGTTAACATTGCAACGGGTCAATTTTTCCAAGCCACCGGCACTTTTCTAGACCAAGATGGGATATCTGCCAGTATCTCTACGTCCGGAGGAATTGGAGGAGGCGCGATCGCTATCCAGCACGGGGGCGGCGACAGTTTAGTTCCCTTTTTAGTCGGAAATCCGACAACGAACGGGACAGCCGGAGCGCTGAACAATGGGCAATTCACGATTTCGACCTTCCAAGCTTTTCCTGGGCCAGACACCCAGGGAAATCTTCAATTAATTACTGCCGATCCCGATCAAACAATCGATCCCACAATCTTAATTGACGAGCCGGACGAGGAGCCACCCAAAGAACTCCCGCCGGATATCCCAGCAATTGAAATTGACGCGGTCGTGACTGAACGCGAAGAAATTTTTACCCGTCAATTTGCCGAATATTTCGGTCTGAATAATCTTCCCGCTCGTGCTAATTCTCTACTCGATGCTCGTCAGACTCTCGCCAGAATTGAAAGAGAAACGGGAGTCCGATCGGCGCTGATGTATGTTGCGTTTGTTCCCAAAACCATTGCCCCAGAGGG
The DNA here is from genome assembly GCF_014698845.1 of Coleofasciculus sp. FACHB-1120. NCBI lineage: Bacteria > Bacillati > Cyanobacteriota > Cyanophyceae > Coleofasciculales > Coleofasciculaceae > Coleofasciculus > Coleofasciculus sp. FACHB-1120. The sequence goes on from NZ_JACJTV010000001.1 coordinate 480,335, forward strand.
ACCGGAAAATAGGAGAGTACAGGGGAATGAAAAATCCCTCATTTCACTCAGCACTCAGCAGAGGCAGGAAACCCCAGCCTCTACAGCCGTTAGCCCTCAGAGCGACGAGCTGGAAGTAGTGCTGGTAACGGCAGAGGGTTCACCCCTCCGCAAGCGGTTATCGGGAGCTGTGCTAGGAACGCAAGGCGTATACGCTTCGCGATCGCAAGTTCTCAAAGTCGCCGATCAATTTCGCCAGGAAGTCATTCGGATCAGACGCACTCCCACCTACCTGACCTCAGCCAAGCAACTGTATCAGTGGCTAATCGCTCCGCTAGAAGGCGATTTACAAGCTAGAGGCATCCAAAATCTTGTATTCGTTCCCGATAGTGGGTTGCGTTCTGTGCCATTTGCGGCTTTATATGATGGTCAACAATTTCTAGTGGAGAAATACAGCGTCAGCTTGATCCCCAGCCTTAGCTTAACGGACACCCTCCAGCGCAACTTAAAAAGCTCTCAAGTTTTGGCAATGGGGGTATCGAAATTTCCCGACCAAGCGCCGCTTCCCGCTGTGCCAACCGAGTTATCGATCATCACGCCTGAGTTATGGCCTGGGAAATCCTTCCTCAACAACGCCTTCACTCTTAAAAATCTCAAGACTCAGCGCCGTCTACAACCGTTTAGAATTGTTCACCTGGCAACCCATGCAGAATTTGAACCAGGAGATCCGACGAACTCATACATTCAGCTATGGGACAGTAAGCTGTCTTTGAACCAGCTCTCCCAGCTTGACTGGAATGACCCGCCGGTGGATTTGTTAGTTCTGAGTGCTTGTCGTACTGCACTCGGTGATGAGCAGGCGGAGTTGGGTTTTGCTGGTCTGGCGGTGCAGACAGGGGCTAAGTCAGCGCTAGCAAGCCTTTGGTACGTCAGCGACCAAGGCACCTTGGGACTGATGACGGAATTTTACCAAGAATTGAAAAAAGCCCCCGTGAGAGTGGAAGCACTGCGGCAAGCACAGGTAGCGATGCTTAAGGGGCAAGTGCGAATACAGGGAGGTAAACTGCAAACTCCCAACGGGGTTATGACCCTGACGCCCGAACTTGCGAAGCTGGAAAATCAAAATTTATCTCATCCTTATTATTGGGCAGCTTTTACGATGATTGGAAACCCGTGGTAATCGATGAAAAATGCAGAATTAAAAATTAAAAATGAGGAGTTCTTCAGTTTTTAATTTTTAATTCTCTCTAAAATTGATAGTTAACGCTGAAATAAAAGCCCCGATCCTGGGCATTTTCGCCACGGTCTTCAATATCCACTAGCGGAATGCCATAGTCTAGTCGGATATTTAGCTTGGGCAGTGGTTGCCAGATTAGCCCTAAGCCAGCACCTGCTAAAAATTTCTCATCCTGTAATGTGGCGTTGTTGGGGTTATCAGACACATTCCACACCCAACCCAGATCCACAAAAGGAGCAAACTGCAAGGTGGCGGCACCAGCTTCATCTCGCTGAACGGTAATGCGATCTTCAATCGAAAGTCGCACTCCATTGTCACCGGCACGCACATTTTGCCGGTAGCCGCGCAACGATTGACCGCCGCCAATTACAAACTGTTGGGAGGGTAATAAGCCACTGGTTGATAGCTGAACATCTCCCTGCACAATTAGGAAATTATTGTTATTCAGGACTTGGACTCGCTGCACTTGACCCAGCCAGCTCAAGAAACGACCATCGGGTAGGGGGTCGGGATTAATGGTGGCATCCAACAAGCCAGTGCCGAGACTAAAGAGCGATCGCAATGCCCAAGCACCCTTGACATCTCGACGCAGATAGTCTTGTCCAAATTTAATCACGCTGGTGCGGCTCCGACCTTCTTCGTCGGGACCAAAACCAAAGGGGGTCGGCCCTGCAAAGGTAAAAGTCTGACCATTCTGGTGAGTAAACCCTAAAGAAAGGGCAAATTCTTCACGCGGCGAGCGGATTAAAGGCTGGCGATAACTGATTTCATAAAGCTGCGACTCTCCCCGAATGTCGAAAACGTCAAAAGGGGCTTGGGTAACTTCATTTCGATTGGGAGCATATCTCAGTTGCAAGGTGCCGTTCATCGCGTTGAGTGGCACTCGATAGTTTAAGTCAAGAACATCAGCGCCACCTGTAGTTGTATGGTAATAAGAGGCAGCAATTTCATCTCCAATGCCGGTGACGTTGCGATAACCCAGATTGACACCCAGTCGTTCTGAACCAACGCTCGGAGGCGAGTAGTTATCGACGCCGAAGCTGCCATAAAAGGACTTGGCTTCGGTAACGCGAACGACGAGAATACTTTGACCGACCCCGCTCCCAGAGCGGAGGCTGGCTTCTACATTTTTAAATAGAGGATCGACACGCAATAGTCTTAATTGATCTTCTAGCTTGCCGGTATTGAGCGGTTTGCCAGCCCCCAAACGCACGCGCGATCGCACGTAATTTGGATTCAACCGGCGCGTTCCTTCTACCCTAATCTCTTCTAGGCTGCCTTCAATGATGCGAATCTGGACGACACCATCCGTAATCGCTTGGTCTACAAGGATGGCTCTTGAGGTGATGTAGCCTTGGTTAAGGTACAACTGGGTAATCGCATCGGCAACGTTTCTGAGTTCTTCTAGGGTGACAGTACGCCCCTCTACAGTTTGAGTAATCGAGTTCAACTGTTCTGCGCCAAAGATAGTGCTGCCAGTGACTTGAATCTTTTTCACCTCAAGCGTGTCTGAGGACGGTGCAGCATCAGGCTGTGGCGTTGGGGGCGTCAGTACGGGCGACGGTGACTCTTCCGGCAGAGGTTCCGGGAGGGGTGCAGGCTGCGGAAAGCGATCGCGGTTAGGATCGGATTGGGGTTGCAGGGGTTGATTTAGCTGTGGTTGGTTCTGCGGTGAAGCCGGTATAGTTTGCGCTTGCAGCAGTCTATCGTCAGACCTCTCTGGCTCAGGATGAACAACTCCCACGCGCTTTTGCTGTATGCCCCTTGATGGGGCAATTGAACGCCTAGCAGGTTCTTGTTTTTCCCTTGCGTCGCTGGAAAACGCTTTCATCGTTTCCATTTCGCGATGAAAATTCAATCCATTCAGATCGGGCGTTGCCGGTAGTGTTTTGGCATTAGCACCGCTGGCAGAGACACAAGCGATCGCACCCTCAATTAACACTCCACACCAAAACCATTGAAACCTTGAACGCATGACAGCTGTGTTCTCCACGGGTTGAATTGTCTAAAAACTTCAATTAATACAATTTTTTTGCATCCAATCCGTATTTTCTTTACTTAATTCAACTTTTTCCCTTTCGCTCTCCAATCCGCTCTCCAAATGTAGCGATCGCTCTTACTAGAGAGAATGTTACTTTTGCCAACCAATAACCGGCATAAGTTTAGACTTTTTCTCAATCTTGCATCCATCTGAAGACATAAAATTATCTCATAATTATGCCATCAGATGTCAATGGTGTCTGCTCTTTGCTAGCTAGATTGGGCTGCTGGGAGGCGAGCAATTTGCTTAGAACAATATTCGCTTTGCGACCGTACTCACACACCTAATCAGTAATTTCTGCACTGAATGGGGTACACTCTCATGTCAGCTTGGACTCCTGATCCCCAAGACAACTGTATCGATATCACCGACGGCACCATTATCTAGCGACAGGGTATATTTTTCCACAGCCTCATCCAGTTTGGGCTAACCCAGGACGAAATTGGTATTTTTCTCTCCCACCCTGCTATCCAGAATATCCTGCTGAGAGTACGGGATGATGATGGCAAGAGGTAACAATGTGATGTGTACCTCTATACCGATTTAAATTTTAGATGGCAGATTTTGGATAGCACAAGTCCTGTCAGCAGACACTTCCAGCCCTTTATTTCGGGCGATCTTTAAGTGCAATGGATAAGGCGGGACCCTTGTTGCGTTTGGATATCCAGCCTTCAGCTTTATCCTATCCTCTGACTATTCATTTCACATTTAGGCCTCATGCACTGAAAGCTTGAAACCGAGATCCCCCTCAATACGGTATCGCCCTTGTCTCTACACAGCGATAATTCGGGCGTCTTTTGACTAACCGAACCGGATTGAGATCCCCCTAACCTAGGATAAATTGAGGGAACTGGAAAACTCCCCGATTTATCGAGGGATGTGGAGATATCTCTGCGGAAGTCCTCATATTTACCAAGAAACTGGGTGTCTAGGCGTACCGCTACATCCCTAATCCCTCTTTTGTTACTTTAGGAAAAGAGGGATTAGGGGCATAGGCTTTTCTCCTGCCTGTGCCCGTGCTAAATATCCAATGGTTAGAAATTCAGCAGAGTTTCATCCTTGGAGTGAGAACCGTTCGTTCAAGACTACTGATTTTCTCTAAAGCCCTGAAAGGGTGCCCTTTGGCTAGCAGATGTCGTCGTACTGGGAAGCAAAGGCTCTTTGGCAATGTTTTGGAGTCCAACCGCCTTCAAGAGTTGTTCCCACTCAGCAGAGTAGGCGGAATTGTCTGGATTGGAGCGGCGCAGCTCTGCCAGAGTAGTCAAGGCGTCAAACCACATCCCCGCCTCTGCATAAACGTCTGGACGCTTATTCGGTGTAGACACCCGCAACTGATTATTGAGCTGTGCGGTTTGTGGAACCCGCTGAATCGAACCTTGTACAAAAACATCAAGCGATCGCTGTTCGGAATCGCAAACCATCGACAAGAACCACTGATAATTCTTACCCACTTCCAAGGGTGGTAATCCAGCATAAGTCGGAAGGTTGATGCTGACAATACCCCCCTTCCCTGTGGTCATGAAGGTTGTTGTATAAACCTCTTGCTCGTTTCCATCCTTCAGTACAAACTCTAGTTGCAGTGGCGACGCTTGGGCAGGCACTGGCGGTACGTAGAATGAAAAGCTTGGATATGCTGCGACGGTAAGCCCAATATTATTGGCAGGGACCAGTGCGGTGAGCGGTTTGCCTGCCACTGGGCAGCTTCCAGGACTACGAGTTCCGCCCCCTTCCCTGCGCCCTGGTGCTCCAACGGTTTTAGGTGGATTATATCCAGCAACTATCCACCGATCGGGCATTCCTTGGGCAAGTAGTGTTGGCGGCGTCCCTATCAGAGTTGAGAAACCCGTGAGCAGTGCCACTTCCATAGAGATGGCTAAAGCTCGTTTTAACATAGGGGACTTCATCCAGTCCATAGCAGAACTGCTCCAGAGAATTTTGAGTTTTGAATGGATAGGTGCGGTTTAACCAACAAGATTCGACTGTCCCGCCCTAGATTGCCTGACTACCTACCCGTACATCGTTTTCTTGACTATCTGAACTCAGCTTTCTGCCTTCATCAAGTCACATCTTGGAGTCGAAAACTCTGGACAGGTAGGTCAAATCTTCCTATTTTTAGCAGATGTAACAACCGAAACACAGGGTACCGAAACACAAGGTACCGAAACACAGGGTACCGAAACACAGGGTGTGTTAGTTTGAGCGAGTCGTACTTCGACTCGCTGCACTCTGAACTAGAGGCTCGTTCGCAACTTTGTCCAGTTGAACCGACACTAGCAGCTTTTTCCAGTCAGATGCCAGGGTAGAATCGTTAGGACTCAAGCGGCGTAGCTCCAGCAGGGTAGCAAGTGTCTCATGCCAAAGACGAGCTTGTGCATAGAGACCAACGCGCTCTCGTAGAGTGGCTCGCTGGATTTGTCTGGTCAAGGCTGGATCTGGTGCGACGCGCCTGATCGCACCCCCTACGACAACATTTTTCTCTCGGTCGTTAGCATTACAAATCACCGAGACTTCCCAATAATATTCCTGATTCTGAGCCAGGGGTGGTAAATTGGCGGAGGTAGGAAGGTTGAGGCTGTAAATGCCCGGTCTTCCCGCGATCGCAAAATTCGCTTTGTAGACTTCTCGCTCGTTGGCATCCATCAGCACAAACTCCGCTGACCGAGCTGATGTTGCAGGCATATACCATGAGAAGGTTGGATACTCTGCAACCGTTAACCCAACACCCTTGGGTGTTAAGGCAGTGAGACCAAGACCCTTGGGTGCCAAGGTCGTTAAACCCGGAGGGCAACCGCCGCGGGTTGCACCTTGTTCTCGGTGGTCGGGGTTGCCTCTCTCTGGCGGCTTATATCCCCAACTATCCGGTAGGATGCTGAGGGGGGAAGGCTGTGCCTGTGCCTGGGAAGGCACATTCAAAACCAGTCCGAGCGTTAAGGAAACAGCCAGTGTTGTAATCTGTGTGTAGCGTTTCATCCAAATCATGCTAGAACTGTTTTCTGTTGAAATTCCCCAGAGCTTAAACGGTGGGATTTTTACTTCAAGGAGTCTACTAAAAAAATTGAAATTAGTTTGAACTTCTTTATCGGGGATTTCTCCCTTAAAGAGCGTATTGCGATCGGCTCCTAATTTTTGCGGCACTGTAGTTTCTTGAGTCTCTTGTGTAGACTTCATGAATCTAGTCTCTTTTAATTTCCAAACCTTTTCAAGCGGTGTGCCTGAAGATATTGCCCATCCAGACAGTTGTGGATGGCTCTGCACTCTCTCACTTTTGAAGGTTCTGTTTAACAACCAATCGCTAGATTGATATCGCTTTGGAGCAGCAAGCTTGTCCGATCGCGTGTCCATAATTATATATCAAACTCATGTACGGAAAATTTGTTTTTCTTTTCGGACATTGAGTCATGAAGTCTGCCATTCTGCAAGAATCCCCAGTGGGGGCATCTCAAGGCAACGGGTCGGCTCAGTCCTTAGTTGGTCATTCTTTAAGATGCCCTGATGCTTGTCAGAGTTCCCGACAGGCACAGTAAAGATAAGATCCTACTCCGGTTCGTATCAAGCAGTTGTCTTGGTTGCATTTTTGGTAACTTAGGCTAGGGCTAGGGTCAAACCAATTTGAGAATGGCGATCGCTATTCTAGATTGACTAAATCCTATAATCCCAAATCCTAATTTTTAAATCACTCTGCCTTCCTGGGTATCCACTTCTACATAACCTTCACTGAGATTTGAGATGATTCCTGATTCAGCGGCTCTACCACTCAAAGAAAATCCTTGGCATCGGACAATTAGACCGATTGCAGCTGCTGCCTTGCACGGCATTGCTTCTCAGAAAGATACACTCATCGCCATTGATGCCACTAATGGGTATCTGTTGCAAATTGATCCCAAGAGCGACAACACTACGATACTCAATGCCAATCATCTGCCAGATTTTCTCGGCGTGACTGGCTTGGCTCTTTGGGAAGATACTCTCTGGTGTACCCAGGAAAATGGTGTTTTCTTTTGTCCAAATGCTATTAATGGCATCTCCACCACTGATTTGACCCCCCAGTCCTTTATAAAATTGCCCTACCCAGCCAATGGGGTTGCTGTTTGGGAATCAACTGTTTACGTGACTTCTCAGAAAGCGGGATATATTCTAGTTTTTAGTCGGGAGACGGGTCAAGAGATTACCCGGTTTTATTCACCTGGGGTAGGGGTAGAAAATATTACAGTCAGGGGTGAGGAACTCTGGGTTTCCGATAGCATTGAGCAAACCGTTTACTGCCTTGACCGAGCTACGGGTGAGATTAAATTCAGCGTGCTGACGCCCTTTGAGTGCCCGACAGGGTTAACTTTTTACACAGAGCCTCAAACTGGGCAGGATATTCTCTACGTGGCTTATGCGGGTGAGGAGCCTTACCTGCGCGATAACCCGAACGCCGATCCGAATTACGAATTACAGTACCGCGATCGCACGTTTATTCACCCGTTGTATTTTTACTACAACGAGGCTGAAGGCTATGCCCTCTCGAATGGCTACCTGATGGAAATTTCCTACGTCGAGGAACTTTCCCCCCTCGATGAGGTGGATTTAGAAAATGTGGAGTGGCGAATTGCCCTACCTTCAGAAACTCATCGGCAGAAGATTAGAAAAATTGAACCAGTCGGATTGCCTTTCACCGAAGAAATTCAAGACGGACAGCGGGTGGCTGTATTTAAATTTAACAGTCTCAAAACTAGCGATCGCTATATATTTGGCTGGAAAGCACTGATAGAAGTCTGGAGTATCAAATATCGCCTGACACCCAAAGATGCCGAACAACTTCCCGACCTTTCGCCTGAGTTACGCAGCAAATATCTGACGGATGATGATGATTTGGCAATGGACACCGATATCATCCTCAATGCTGCCAAGGAAGCGATTGGCAGCGAAACCAATATGCTGCGGAAAATTTTCAAAATTCGTAATTATGTCTATGACCGTCTTTCCTACGGGATCAAGCCTTATATTGACCCGCCAGATATCGCCTTAGAAAGGGGTGTTGGTTCCTGCGGCGAGTACCTAGGGGTTTTACTTGCCTTGGCGCGGCTGAATGGCATTGCCTGCCGCACCGTAGGTCGCTACAAGTGCCCTCCTCATCCTGAATTGATGAATTTACCCTTGCAACCCGACTTTAATCACGTCTGGATGGAGTTCTACTTGCCTGGATTTGGCTGGTTGCCGATGGAATCAAATCCGGATGATGTGGTCGAAAGAGGCCCCTATCCATCGCGGTTTTTCATGGGTTTAGCTTGGTATCACGCTGAGATGGGCAAAGGTATCACGTTTGAAAGCCTGATGAGTCACGGGGAAAGAGTCAATAAGCAGGACATTTCCATTGGAGAATTATCTCTAAATCATGTGAGATTTACGATTTTGGAGGAACTAGCACCGTCCTCATAAGCATGAATAAAGTCAAAAGGGTGGGTACGGCCCACCCTTTTTCACTCACTACCCATCTTACCAAGGCAGTTTGAAAATCTTCATCAGCGCCACTGGGAACCGATTGATTGGCAAGCAATTAATTCTAGTCAACTTATCGGTGTCGCTTCCAAATTATTTGTTGCCACAGTTGTCAATGCGGTGGAGATTGAAACGCCGATTCGCGCTTATGCTAAGGAAAGCTGGGATTATTTGCAGGCAGCACACTTTCCAATGGCACGATTTGTGGGCGGTACCTTTGCAGCGGATAACTCAGTGCTAGAAGTAGGAATATGGGAGAAAGAAGAACGGCAACAGCGTCCCACTTTTAGCAAAATTTATCAACAATTAATGGGTAAAAAACTGCAATCCCATCCAAACTCAGTAAAAGGCTATGAATCGAGTGGAAATCTGCGAGAAGATGTTTATCAACACGCGATCGCCCAAATCACAACCGAGTGGCGAGCAACGTCCGTATATCTCTGGTTAATGGCTCATTCGATAGGGGCATTGCAACAAGCGATCGCTCAACCCATGCAAGACGAAATTAACCATCTAGCAAAATTTTGGGGGATTAGTCGTTGGGCTTTTGGAGATTCCTATCTAACCCGTTTGCAGGGAAATACTAAAAATTTAATGGGTCTTCTCAAACATCACCAGAGCGAACGTCCAAAAGGCAACGATGTCTTGCAAATCGGCTATGCTTTGTACGCGCTAGAATTAGTTTTCACATTTGCCCGACTCATGGTGCAGCTACGTCACTAGAACCAAACTCTGACGCCCGATTATCTCGAAGAGTTGTTTGGGCTGCCACAACAATTAGCTGCTAGCTGATAGCTGTTAGCTGATAGTCTGGACTGAGTAGGGTGGGCGCTGCCCACCCTACTCATTTGATTATTTGAATAGCTGAAGATGAATGTAATTCCAGCGATTGATTTGCTAGAAGGTCGGTGCGTGCGGTTATATCAGGGAGACTATGCGCGATCGCAAGTTTTTGATGACAACCCCGCAAATATTGCTAAACAGTGGGTAGAACAGGGGGCAACCCGACTCCATATCGTAGACCTAGACGGTGCGAAGACAGGTCAACTGGTCAACCGACAGGCAATTGAAGCGATTTTACAAGCAGTACCCGGAGAAATACAAGTCGGGGGCGGCTTGCGCGACAAAAACTCAGTCTCTCAGCTGCTAAACATGGGTGTGAAGCAGGTAATCTTGGGAACCGTAGCCGTAGAACAACCCCAACTGGTAGAAGAACTTTGCCAAGAATTTCCAGGGCAAATTATCGTAGGAATTGACGCCCGGAATGGACGAGTTGCCACGAGAGGCTGGTTAGAAACGTCTGAAGTGGCGGCTATCGATTTGGCTAAGCAAATGCAGCAATTAGGGGCTGCTGCCATTATCTACACCGATATTCATCGAGATGGCACGCTTTCTGGCCCTAATTTAGAGGCATTAAGAGAACTTGCCAATGCTATTTCTATCCCCATTGTTGCCTCTGGCGGTGTTAGCTCGATTACTGACTTGTTAAGTTTATTAGGACTCGCACCTTTGGGAGTCAGTGGTGTGATTGTAGGTCGCGCCCTCTACACAGGTGATGTTTCGCTCAAAGCCGCCTTGCAAGCAATCGGGCCAGGACGCATCCAAGATGTCCCGCCAGATTTGGGCTTTTCTACTTTTGCTTGACACTTGCTCGAAAGACGCGCAACTGCGCGTCTTTCTCTATCTGGATACTGCGAGTGAATTCAATTTTTGACCTCTCCCCAAACCCCTCCCCGACGTTAGCATCAGCGGCACAGAGTGCGGGGCTAGGGGGTTAGTCCGGTTGGGGAAGACGAACGGGCAGATCAATGCAGAATTCCGTTCCTTCTCCTGGTGCCGACTGGCACTTCAGGACCCCGCCGTGTTTTTCAACAACAACCTGGTAGCTGATTGACAACCCTAATCCGGTACCTTGACCGACTGGTTTGGTGGTAAAGAAAGGGTCAAATATATGTTGCTGCACTTCGGGTGGTATCCCCGGACCATTATCAGTAATCCGGATGACCACTTTATTGTCATTTGCCAGTTCCGTGCGAATCCGAATGGTAGGAACGTCAGTTGCTTTCCGACTGACTACTGACCATTGACCATTGATGATTGACTCTTCTAGGGCATCAATCGAATTACTCAGGATATTCATAAATACCTGATTGATTTGCCCAGCATAGCAATCAACACGGGGCAGATTGTCATACTCTTTAACTATCTGGATCTCAGTGCGTCCTGCTTTTGGTTTCAGGCGATGTTGCAACAAAAGTAAAGTGTTATCAATACCATTGTGAAGATCGAAAGGCTCTCTTGCCGCCTTATCTAGACGAGAGAAGTTCCTCAAGCTCAGCACGATTTGCCGAATCCGTTCAGCACCCACTTGCATGGAATTCATCAGTTTTGGAAGGTCGTCACTGAGGAAATCTATATCCAGTCCTTCCGCTGCTTCTTGAATAGCGGGTGTTGGTTCTGGATATTCCTGTTGGTAGAGGTGAACGAGGTGTAGCAGGTCTTGAGTATACTCAGTGGCGTAGGGAAGATTCCCGTAGATAAAGGAAACGGGGTTGTTAATTTCGTGGGCAACACCTGCGACTAACTGCCCCAAACTGGACATTTTTTCGGTTTGTACCAGTTGACTTTGAGTTTGTTGCAGTTCGTGTAAAGCTTGTTCCAATTGAGCCGCTTTTTCTCTCAGCTGGGCTTCCGATTGAATTAAAGCTGCCTCAGCGAGTTTGCGATCGCTAATGTCACGAGAGTTCACCACAATGCGAACCCCTGGTGCATCCATCACCAGATTGCTGTGGGTTGCTTCGATATAACGCCACGAACCATCTTTGTGCTGAAATCGAAACTCAATGGATATAGCAGTTGTTAAATTTTCGAGGACACCTTGAAAATCGCTTTTGACTAAAGAAACGTCCTCTGGGTGAACAAGATCAAAGGTATTTTTGCCGATTAATTCTTTTGGTTTGTATCCTAAAATGCCTTCAATGGCAGGACTGGCGTATTTGATGGTGCCATCGGCTTCCAAAATGGTGATCAAATTAGAGCTGTTTTGCAGTAGCGATCGCCATTTCCCCTCATTTTGCGCCCACACCACTGCTTCCCGCTTGCGTTCTTCTTCTACACCAATTGCGGCAGCCATAATCCCCATCAGCTTCTTGTCAGATTCTGTGGGAACAAACTGGTTCTGATAAACCACGCAAAGTGAGCCGATATATTCACCCGCGCATCTCACAGCTTGCCCTATGTAGCTTTGTAATTGGTAAGGAATTACCCAAGGATCGGTTTGTGCGTAGGAGGTGTTTGGCAAATCCTGAACAACATAGGTCTGGTCACTTCCCTGCTGAATTACGTCATAACAGAGATGCCCATCCGGATCGCCTACATTTGAAAATTCCGACGGGGTTTGCCATTGACCCCAAGACCACAGTAACCCTTGATGCAGCCGATTGTAGACTGCCCAAGCGCCACCGAGTAATTCCCCTGCGGATGCCGTGATGCGGTTAATATTCTCATCCGGGTCGGAACCAAGACCCGAAAAACATTCATTGATTTTTGAGAGTTGTTCGCTTGCTTTTTGGTTGGTGATTTCACTCAGCGTGCAGACGACTTGCTCGACGCAACCATCGGGATCTAACTGCGGTTCGGTATTCACAGATAGCCAGACGCGATCGCGCTTTGTCGGTCTATAAACCCCTAGCACCAGCTTTCGCAGCGATTGTCGGGTCGAAAGCAGCAACAACGCTTGCTTTGCCCGGACTGGTGCCGTATGGAGTTTCATCTGAAATGGTGTTCCATTCTCTTGGATGACGTGCCAAGCGGGATCGAGCGGCGTTTGATCTAGCATCTGGTCTGCCGTTAAATCCAGCAAGTCCAGTGCCGCCTGATTTGTAAAGCGGATTTCCCCTTGCGCTCCCATCACCAACACACCAACTGGCAGTTCGCTCAGAAGTACCTGAGGAAAAGTATCCATCCTGGGCGCTGATTGGGCAGCGCCTTGCTGATTCGCTTGTAAACTTCGCATAGCTTTCAATCAAGGCACTGGCTGAGTACCTGGAGTTTTTGTTATGTCAATTTTTTTTAACTCGTTCAGCCGTTGGACTGGATACACCCTTTTCTCTCTACTCTGGTATAGCCTTTTTCTCTGTAGACCTGCATATACCCTGAGTCGTAACTTCCAAAGTAGTTGATTTAATTTTTTGAAGCCACCAAATTAACACGTCTGTCTACAAATAGATAGATGCTTATTTTTTCTAAAAGTTACATCATTCTTTAGCGTATCTAAGGGTTTTGAGCTTGTCCTGGTATCCGTTATAACCTTCGATGGGAATTTTTAGTCTGAAAGAAGTTGTTTCCAGAAAATTTAGTTAAAGGAATGAGTAAATATTCATCATTTCTGTACATATTTTCAAATATTTAAATAAAAATTGTTTTTTCTTCATAGTAACAAAGCTAATTTTTGCCAGTTATTCTTCAGCATTTAGCATAGGAACTGTCTCAAAAAATTTAATCGGTCAATGAAAAGCCAGTACTCACTATTTTTTACACATAACCTTACGGAAACTTTTAATAAAAAAATTAAAGTGAAAGGAAAAAACCAGTTTTTATACCTATTTATCGATTAAGAAAAAACAGATGTACAAATGATGAAGATTCGCCCGATTGCACAAATACGATTGCACAAATAAATGATGGGGCAGTGCTTCGGAGACTGCCCCATCGGTTTATTCTGTAGCGGGTTGAACAAAGGGAGGGTAGCAGCGCTTGATACTTCATGCCAATGGAGAGCGATCGCCCTTTGGGCAAAATTTGTGCAAAAGCAGCCGCGTCTTGTGGTTGAGATAATCAGCGTGAAGCTTGGTGGAGTAACTTTGCCAGCAGCAGCAGTTGCTCTTTATTAAACACTTGAGCCAAAACCTTTGCCGCTGCCCTAGGTTCTACAGGCACAGCGATTTGTTTGACAGAAGTCGGAGTGGGTTTTGGCTCCCCTGGATTGGCTGCCCCCGGTGCCCCTACCCCAACTGCCACCTTTGCCGTTGGTATGGGAGCGGCAGTTGCGGCTGGGGACGCTGCCAACAGCCGCAAGCTGGCACTCGGAGCGATCGCATCAGTTTTGCCGTGTGGCAACAGATCGCTAGCCTGCTTGAGTTCCTTAATCACAATCGGTGCCAGGGTGGCATAATTATTTTTAGGATTCGCGATCGCTCGATGTGCAGTTTTTACTAGCACTTGCCAAGTTTTGATTTCCGCACTCATTGGTAAGAGGCGACTGCACAAAGTGCAAAGTTGTTGACGATTTGCGGGCGTTTCTGCTTGTTTGAACAGCGGCAACATTTGTTTTAGCACCCCAGTTACCTGAGCAGAAATATCTGGAGTTGATGTTTTGCCCGCTTCTTGCCCACTTCCTGCCGGCCCAAGCAGACGGTTAAGGTGTGCCTGTAACTCAGCGAAATGAGGTTCTGCCGCTTGCATGATTTTCTCGCCCTCCTCTTCCCGAAGACCAAATGGGCCTTGAAGGCGGTCAACTAAGTCTTTAAGGGTGTCATACCCTTTTAAAAACATGGACTCAAGATCGCTATCGATGTTAACTGGGTGTTCTTTGAGGAGCTTGAAACAATCCTCAAATCGATGGGAAACTTTTTGAATACTGTTAAAGCCCAGCATCGCTGCCCCTCCCTTGACGGAATGGGCGGCGCGAAACATTTCATTAATCCTTTCTTGATCTGCCATCACGGCTCGCAGATCCAGTAGCCCTTTTTCCAAGGTTTCGAGGTGTTCTTTTGCCTCCTCGATGAAAAAGCCCAAAATTTTTCCCGATTCCACGGCAGCATTCCTCAAAACAACAATTTTGTGTAGTCACCCGATTAGGGGGGAGTCATTCCTGGCAGCAGATTTTCCACTAGGCACTGTTTACCCCTGTTCCTGTCGGCACGCCTCAGATTGAAGCGCAGCTAAGTTTGATATGCATTGGAGACTGTTCCTAAAATAGCCGAAACAGCCAATTTAAAGCTTGGTAGCAATACTTAAATTAGCAAGTGCTAATTCTGCCATTACGTGAAAGTATTTTATAACTAAGGTTCAAAAAGGCGAAAGGCGAACGATCGGCTTGTAAAACAAACAACACTTCACAGGTGCCTGTTTACGGGTGAAGTCACTGGATTCAATTTTCGCGTTCCTTGTCTTATGCGCTCAGCCATGCGCTCTCTTCGCGATAGGACGCAGAGAAAAGAAATAGAGAATTTTCCACATCAGTTAGGAATGCTATCAGCATTCTTGGATTCCACCTTGCTCAATGCCACCTACGATCAAGAGCGATCGCGCACTGAATGAGCATCATCCTAAGTGAATAGCTTGATAGGCTGAATGCAAGTACCATCTTCTCTACGTCACCCCTCGGCCCTAAGTCCTCAGTCCTCAGCCCTTACTCCTCTTACCAAGGATTGCCAATCATCGTGAAAGCTGCCCAGTAATAAGGATGCGTCATCGGCATATCGCCCCGATTGGCGAGTTCGGGTGGCAGCTTGATGTTTCCTGTGGGAAGGCGCAGTTCGCCTCCCTCCAAGCGTACCTTCCCCTTGAGCATTGCTACCTGCGCTTGCCGTAATGCTTCTGACTTGATCGGGGCTGTTTTCAATTGAGCGTAGAAATCCGCCATGAATCCTTGAGTTCCCTCATCACTGACATACCATAAACTGGCTACAGATGACTTCACCCCTGCCAGCACTGCTAAGCCACCAAAGCCTAACTCTGCTTGTTCATCGCCCAGCGCGGTGCGACAGGCACTCAGTACCAACAATTCCACTGCCGGGTCATTCCAGCCCAATTGGCGCAGCTGGTTGAGTCGTAGCTTGGTATCCCATAACTGAATGTAGGAGTTTTCCATCTTCCCAGGTTTAAATTCGCCATGCGTTGCCAGGTGGATAATTCCATAAGGCTGTTGCTGACGCTGTGCCTTGAGATTTCCTAGAGTAAATTTCTCGTTGAGGAAAGATTTCCCCGACCACAGCTTTGGAGTGATGATAGATAATTCTATGGGCACGGCTGGTAAAGGATTCAGCTCAGTAAATTTCGACGCGCCCATTGCTAAAACTTGAGCGTTCTTGATACTCACATAGCGGGTATCGGTGAGGCTGAGACTGGGCATCATGCCGATACTGTAGTTTTCTACCAAGAACTTTTGACCATTGTGGAGGGCAGCCATTGGGAGCGATCGCAAACCCGTATCCATGATAAATACCAGATTCTGGATACCTCTGGCTTGTAAATCGGCTTCTAAGGGTGCCACCATCCACTGATAAAGTTCTTGAGATGGTTCCAGGTAGCCATTGGGTTTTCTGAGGTTGGTGATTTCGCTGCGGAATTTTTTAGCGACTTTGAGAATTTCCTCGCGTGTTGTCCCCTGCACCCGTTTCCGAATCGGTTGCCCTTTGGCAGTGACGACGATTAATTCGAGTTGGTCATTGTCTTGGGCGGGGGGACTGGTAGAGGGAGTAGCGGCGGGTTGCGGGGATGCTTGAGTAAGGGCAAAGCCTTGGGGATTGAACTGCCAAAGGATGCCTGATTCTGGCGATGTTGCGGGTAATAGAGTTTTGTCTGTGGCTGAAGGAGGTGCCGCCGTGGCAGGAACAAAAGCGATGTAGATAACTGCCGGTCTTATCCCAGTCGATTTTTCAATGTTTTGAAGAATCTCACGGGCTTCGGTGAGGGTTTTAATCGGAGTATCCGCACTTCCACTAAAATATTGCTCAAACTGGCGCGTGAACTGTTCGTCTAAATCAGCCAACAAGGTGTCAACTTCCGCGAGATCCAGACTGGCAGACACCGAAAATTGGGGCGTTAGCGTTTCCTGTGGAGGCTTGATTTCCTCTGGCAGGGGACTCGGTGAGGATGGTTGATCTGCGGTGATGATTTGAATCTTTCCCTGAGTATAGCTGCCGGGGAAAGAGCCTGAAGCAATTGTATTGCCTGACCCAGTTGTTAATACTCCGGCTGTGCCGTTATTACTAGCTTTGCCGACAACGAAGGGAACGTCTTTGGAACCGCCTCCGTGGCGCAGGATGATGGCACCTTCACCGGCACCCCCAGCGGCGGAAATACTTGCTTTTTGCCCATTTTGGTCGGTGAAGGTACCCGTAGCCCGAAACAGACTTTCGGTGGTAATGTCAACGATGCCCCCTTTGCCCCCAGTTCCGCCTTGGGCATTAATGAAGCTAACTTGAATGTCGTTTTCGGGGTCAAGGGTGACATTGCCAGCATCTCCGAAGCTGGCGCTGGAATTAATTCCCAGCGTTGTAATGCTGTCAATGGCAGATACAAAAATATTCCCGCCTTTAGTGGTGCCTGAGGCGGTGAGATTTCCGGTGTTTATCGCGGCTGTTTGGCTGATGAGGGTGATATTTCCGCCAACCCCATTATCAGAGTGAGAGTCGATGTTAGCGGTAGTAAGGTTGTTTTTAGCAGTAAGAGCGATCGCGTCCCCATTTCCCGTCGTCTTGCTAGTATTGAGCGAACCTGTACTGATACTATTGCTTGCTGTTATTTTAATCCCGGCAGCCGTAATATCTTTTGCAATGACATTGTTGCCGCTATTCACGGTCAGACTATCTAGAAAATCACCATTTTCTCCCACTGCATCCTGGAAAGTGACATCACTGCTGGCACTGATGGTTAGGTCGCTAGCATTGCCGCTATTTGCGAGGATACCGCCAAAGGTAATTGAGCCAGCGCTACTGCTGAGTTCTATGGGGTTTTGAGTAACGAGGGAAACGTCGCCGCCATAGTTTTGAATTCCGCTGGTGGTGACATTTCCGCCAATGACGCTACTCCCCTGAATCGTCACGCTAGCTCCATTGATGCTGCCATCCAAGCTAGTGAAGCCACTGGTGTTAGCAGTTAAGGCTCCAATGGAGGTGCTGTTGCCTACTGCATCAGCGATTTCAATGCTGCCCGTACCGGCAGTTAGGGTGAGATTTTGACCGCCTGCGCCCGTTCCGTTTGTCTTGCCACTGAGATCAATATCACCACCCCCTTGAGCGCCGGTACTGAGGGTGATGTCTTTACCCAGAAGCGTATCGCCTTTGATAGTAATGTTTTGATCGGCGGTAGTGATATCTGCGTTGAGAGTGGTTAATCCAGCATTGAGGGTAATGGAGGCGTCCCCTGTGCCTGTAATCGTGCCATTAACCGCCACTGAGCCAGAGGGGGCTTGAATGGTGAGAGGATCTTTGAAGGTGACACCCGCACTGTCGATCGTAATGGCACCACTGCCGTCAAGTCGTCCAATCGTAATCGCGCTAAAGCCATCTTGCAATTGTCCCAACTTTGCCGCCGTCAGATTCAAACTATCGGTTACAGGAGTCGCATTCCCAACCTGAATATTTTTCGATGCCGTTGCGGGTGCCAGTCCAATTTGGTATCCTGCACCGCTGACAACCCCATTAAAGTCAATCTCGTCTGCGGTTAGGGTTGCATTGTTATTCAACGTCACGGGAGTGTTGAAACTGATGGTGCTGCCGCTAGTTGTGGTAACGTTACCGTTCAGAATCGCTTTGGAAGCAGTATTAACCGTCAAGTTGCCGATGGGCGTAATGTCCCCAATCGCGCCACCGAATGTCACGTCAGAATTACCTGAACTCAAGGTCAAGTTTTGACCGCCTGCACCCGTGCCATTGACCGTTCCAGTGATGGTGATGGGTTTTAATCCCGCACCATTATCTGTATTCAGAATAACATCATTACCTAGTAATAGATTGCCTTCAATCGAGATGAGTCTTCCCAAGGTGTTGATGTCTGCGTTCAGAGTTGTGGTTGGTGCAATCAGTTTTACAAAACCGCTGCTGTTGGTAATCGAGCCGTTGACTGCGATCCCATTCTGCGTTTGCATCGTCACTGCGCTGGGGAACAGGATGCCCCCAGAATCGACGGTGATAGTGCCGGTAGCGTTGGCTCCTCCGATTCTGAAGGGTCTCGTGAGGGTGGGCTGAAAGGCGTTAAAATCGCTCGTTGTTAGGCTCAAAGAGCCTGGTACATTGTATGCTCCGCCAATTTGAATATTGCGGTTCGCTGTTGCAGGTGCGAGAACGATCTCACCTGCTGTCGTACCAAAAGTGTCAACAACTGACCCAACTCCCCCGTTAAAGTCAATCTCATCTGCTGTCAGCGTCATGGTTCCGGGAGCATTCAACGTCACCCCCCCATTGTTGAAGCTAATGGTGCTGCCACTGCTTGTAGTAACGCTGCCGTTTAAAGTGACATTTGAGGCACTATTAACAGTCAGGTTGCCGATGGGGGTAAGGTTGCCCACTGCGTTCCCAAATGTAATGTCACCCGTGTCTGCATTCAGCGTCAGGTTTTGACCGCCTGCACCCGTGCCATTGACTGTTCCGGTGATTTCGATGTCACCGTCCCCATAACCAGTTCCACCGATTGTGGTAAATGTGGTGTTGTTGCTGAGCAAGACATCGCCAGTGAGGGTGATATCGTATCCGGAACCATAAGCACCCCCAGAGGAATTGAGATTGCCTCCAATTGCGATCTTGCCACCTGCACTTGTTATTAGGTCAATATTTCCACCATTAAAAAAAGTAGAGCTGGCGTTGAGGGGGCCTGTGGTAATGTTGCCAGTAGCATCAATGTTGATATTCCCGCCTTGAGTGGTAATGGTAGTAGCGCTACTGTTAAAAGTGTTGCTCAGGCTACTGAAGTCACCGCGACCCGTGTTAATGGGAGCATTAATTGTTACATTGTTAGCTCGACTGTCCGCACCTCCTTGACCTCGAAGCACTACATTCAGTCCAGAGCCAGTGCCGGTGATTGAGCCATTGAGGGTAATGTTATTGGCTGCTTCCAGGGTGAGAGTGACAGTACCAGAAAAATATCCTGCGCCAATATTTACCCCAGGCAGCAGAGTAATGTCACCCGCCTGACTACCTGTAGTTCCCGTCGTGATAGTGACGTTGGTTCCTCCATTTAGCGAACTCTCAATAGTTGCCTTATTAACTACTGCGTCATCACCAGTGGGAGTGAAAATATTTTCAGGAAATCCTTCATTAAAAATACCGTTACTGGTAGGAGCTGCGTCAATGGTAACGTTACGAGGATCAAGCAGCCAGGTGCCGGGAAGACCTTTAGGGGCACTCGCATCTGCTGCTTTGGTGACATCTAGGGAGACTTTGCCGGAAGTTTCGATAAATCCGCCGTTACCTCCTTGAGCGCCGCCACGGGCGGTAATGGTGCCATAAGTACGGGTGGCTTGATCTGACCAAACAATTACTTTACCGCCATTGCCATTGGTAATGGCATCGGCATTGAGTGTCACATCTGCGCCGACAAAGGTGAAAGTAGCATTGGGTACGCTGCCTTTGCCCAGATAATCTCCGCCAATCAATACTTTACCGCCGCCTGCATCTCCGGAGGCATTAACGCTGGCGTTTCCGACTAAACCAACTTGATTACCTAATACAGCGATCGCACCGCCCACTTTACTGGCTTGGGTGTTGGAGGCATCCAGCTTACCTGAGACAATTGCAGTTCCCGGTTCTGTGGGAATGGTAATCCCCGATCCGCTTAGCACCACTTGTCCGGCGCTATTAACGGTCATTTTGGTGGCATTAGCGACATCTCCACCTGCTAGTAATTGCGGTAGGGAGGGGGGATTGGGTAGCTGGGCGTTGAAGGTGGAGGGTAAGGCGGATGGCTGAATTTCTAAACTCAGCACGTTTCCCGCTTGCGATATCTGCACCGTCTTCTTGCCCGGTACGGCGGCTACGGTGATATTACCGCCTGGTGCTTTGAGTTGTCCGGTGTTAATGACGGTACCGCCGATGAGAGTGAGATTTTTTCCCTCTCCCACGGCTAAATTCCCAGCATTGATAATGCTACCCGGTTGGGATGTCGTAAAGGCAAAGAGATTGGGTGTGCCTACTAAGGCAGCATAATTGTTCGGATCAAAGGCATTGAACCAATTGCCACCAATTCCAATTCCTGTGGCGGTAGTGGCGGTAAAGCTTCCGGGGACGTTCAAGCTGGCACCCGAACCAAACACAATGCCAGCCGGGTTCATCAAGTATAAGTTAGTGGAGTTGCTGCCGGAAACTTGGATTAGTCCGTTGATGATAGAGGCGTTGCCACCCGTGACGCGACCCAGGATATTGTGAATGGATGGATTAGAAAGAAAGTTGGCAATTTGATTCTGTTCCAAGCCAAATTTGTTGAAGCTGTGGAAGAGATTTCCCCCATCGGCTGAAAGTTTTCCACCAGTAATATTAAATTGATTGCCAGAAGTAGTGACGTTGGTGTTGGTGCCATCAGGTGCGGTGGTAATCGATTGTGCCTGGGCGAAAGTTGGAAAAAGGCTACAGGTGAGGGCGAGAAGACAAGAGGCGATGTTTTTGGCAATCGGTAATCGAGAATTGATAATTGAGAATTGGTAATCGAAAATTGATTGCTTTTTGCGAACTAATAAAACTTTGTAGTTGAAAGGGAAATGGCTGAGGATGTGCAGTTTTACAAAGAAGCGATCGCTTAATCCTCTTCTTTGCAGTGCCCGCGCGATCGCTTTGCAGGAGTTTTTCGCCTGCTGCTTGGTGTAGGTGTGGGAGTCACTCGCCTGATGGCAACGATAGTAGTAAAGTGGCTTGTTAATATGCCGTACTTCGGCAACTTCTGACAGCTTCAGGCACAGATCGTAATCTTCAACGTAGTCGAAGGACTCTTCGATTCCCCCCACTTGGTCGAAGAAACTGCGACGCATCAACCGGAAGTGAAAGGTCATGAAATCGAGCAAAAGCCGCTCTTTGGAGTAGGGGATGCGACAGCGCTTCCCGTAGTCGATGACTTTGCCGCTTTGGTCGATGTCGATGTAGTCAGTGTAGACAAAACCTACCTCCGGGTTCGCCTCCAGCACGGTTGCTGTCTCTTGCACTGCTGTAGGGGCAAGCAAATCGTCGCTATCTACCAAACCGATGTAGGTGCCGGTGGTTTGCGCGATCGCTGCTTGCAAGGCGCTGACTCGCCCTTGATGTTCTGCCGCAACTACCCGAACTCTGCGATCGCGGGCTTCGTAGTCACGGGCAATTTCTACGGTTCTATCTGTAGAACCGTCATCCCACACCAGTAGCTCAAAGTCTTGCCTAGTCTGCGCCAGAATACTTTCAATCGTGGCAGCGAGATAATGCTCCCGGTTGTATGCCGTGATGACTAGGGAAATGGGTAAAAGCATGGGAAGACTCCGGAGGTGTTAACTCTCGTTGCCGAAAGTTGTGCGAGTGCTAACTAAATTATTTTATTTTCTAGAATACTCCTATGGATAGTTGCATTGGTGAAATTATTGATATCATCCCTCGTGGAGATTTACCTCACCTCTTCCTCCGAGCGGTTGAAATCACACAGCGACAGCAAGCACACAAACAAAACCTGCCGAGAGCAGGTTACAGCAGGTTCCATTTGATCGCTCGCTGAAACTCTAAAAATCTACGCCACGCTTCAAGTCCACACCTCTGTCAGCGTAATGCTTATGACAAATCATCTCTGAATGGACGCTGGCAAGGTCAAAATACGCCGGACGATTTAGACAACGCCCCGTGATAATCACTTCCGTGTCGCGGGGTTTGCGTAGCAGTGCGTCTACGATGGGTTGTTGATCCAACAGTTCTAAGTCAACGGTGGGATTGAGTTCGTCCAAGATAATCGTTTTATAAAGCCCAGACGCGATCGCTGCCCTAGCAATTTCCCAACCGCGTTCAGCTTCCACATAGTCTAGCTCTTGCTGTTGTCCGCGCCAGACAATCGCATCTTGTCCGCAGCGCTGATGATCGACTAAGTTCGGGTAACTTTGTTGCAAAGCTGCGATCGCAGCATCCTCCGTATATCCAGTCCCGCCTTTGAGCCACTGCATAATTAGCACTCGGTGCGACTGATCCTGACTAATCCCGCGCCCAATCGCCTGCAATGCTTTACCCAATGCACTGGTAGACTTGCCTTTACCGGCACCCGTATAGATTTCTATTCCCTGTAAAGGCAGGAGAACTCCGTCCCGACCTTCAGTAATCGGATGGTGCGGCTTCATCTCCGAGTGCAAATCCGCAATTTCTAGCAGTTGTTGGGGGGCAGCCCGACCTGTAACAATTACTTCCAACTCCTGCGGTTTGTGCTTGAGCGTCTGAACCACTTCCTCAACTGGCAATAAACCCAAGTTCAGTAACGGGTTCAGTTCGTCCAGAACTAGGACAGAATAGAGGTCAGATGCGATCGCGCCTTTTGCCACATCCCAACCGCGCTGCGCTTCCTGTCGGTCAAAGCGGGTAATTTCCTCCACTCCAAAAAATTCTGACCGACCTGTGCGAACTTGGTCAATCAAGTGAGGGAAGCCCTGTTGTAAGGCTGCGATCGCTCCATCTTCATCGTAGGAGCGTCCCGGTCCTTTGAGAAACCGCAACAGCAGCACTCTCGTTGCTGAATCAGTATTAATTCCTAGTCCAATTGAGCGTAACACCACGCCCAGCGCCGCCTGGGATTTTCCCTTCCCCGCCCCGTCATAAACATGAATTTGACCGACGAGACGCTCAGAACGCACTTGAGCCGTGCGAATGCCGATCCCCATTCTACTCATAATTCTCATGAATCTTAGCTGTCACAAACTGTTAACAATAGCAGCTTAGAAGGGTAAAGTGAAAAGAATTAACAGTCGCCGTTCCCTAAAGCTAAAGTGGAGACTGGGAATGGGTCGTAGGGGATAGGGAGTCAATTGTCTATCGTTCACTTGTTAGTTGTTTTTTCGCTTCTCCTGAGCCATAACCCGCAAGCGACTACTCCCGGTTCTATTTATTTAGGAATATTTCAAATATGCTTTATTTATCTAAAAAACCCGTGGGTTTCCTCAAATCGTTAGGAGAATAAGAATGGAAGGGCAACCCGCCCTAACCCCGGTCAAAACGAACGTCAAAATTTAATTAACCAGGTGTCAGAGAGACAACCTTATGCTTTCCAATGTTTTCCCGCTCCAAGCAATTTTATTTCAATTTTTATTTTTGCTGATTGCGATCGCGATTGAATCCTTCATTTTATACCGGCGATTAAATCTTAGTCGTAAAAGAAGCATTGACTATGCCATTTCGATTAATTTACTTTCAACCATTCTGGGTTGGATAGTGTTCTTTTACATACATCCTTGGCTTCCCCGGTCGCTGAAATCTCAGTTAATGAGTTACATCTTTTTTGACCGTTTCTTTTCATTTGCTCAGTCACCCAATATTGTGACAGAGCTAATCTTAAGCAGTTTTGTTGCCTTCTTTGCCACCTTTATCGTTAAATTGAAAGGATTGGAAATTTTACAACTGTTACTAGAAGTGCCAACTCATGTGGAAAGAGCAAAAACAGATAAGTCTAACCCTCGCTCTTTTCGGCTACTGGCTTTCAACTCCGATATTCTTTTAATTAACGCCGTTTTTCAGGCCAACATTTACAGTTTCGCCGCAATTACAATCATGTTATTTATTCGGACTAGATTTAGTTAATCGCTAATCGTCTTCAACCATTTGGCTTGCTTTCAAATAAGCACTTATTTATCAGATCGTCGCGAAGTCATCAATCTAAGTCTAATTGAATAAGGATTTTTAGCGAATATGGCATCGATTCTTGACTTTTTTATCTTTAAATATTTAATCAACACTTTTAAAGAATTATGGAAAAACCTAGCTCCTACCCGTGCTTATTCCTGGAAAACCTTCATTTATCTCAGTTTCTTTTCTTGGTTAATGTCACTTTTGGCAACTGATTTAGTGCATGGTATTATCACCCATTGCGCTTGGATATTTTTAATTATTGGAGTGAGTTGGGCTACGACAGAAAACCCCTTTAAAATTGGGAAAATTCCGATTGGACCCTGGATTACGGGTGCTTTAATCTGTATGTTTTTATTTGGCGATTGGACGGGGAGCATTCCCCCAATTGCTTTAATAATTTGGCCTACGCTTTCATCAGTGATTGCTGTCTTCCCAACATTTTTTGATGAAAGGATAAAATTAAAGGTGCCAGCACCGCAATTTCGTCAAAATATTATTATTTTGATTGGCAGCAATATGGTAATTAGCTGCTGGATTCAATTTTATTTTGTTGCTCAAGATTGGTTTGAACAATATCCTACCTTGCTTTCCGATCATTTTGGAAAAACAACGATGGTATCTGACTCGGAATCTCAACAAACGAGACTTCTAAGAGGTACCGTCGTTCTAGAATTTATGGAACCCTTGTTAGTACAAGAATTAGAGAATAAGTCTTGGTCAGAAGTGGAAAAATGGCTGCTAGAACCACAACCTCGAATTGAAGCTATTCGGGCAGAAGCAGTCAAAAAAGTTCCGAAAGTAGAAGAAGATTTCTGGTGGCGTTATACCTATAATATCGGGTCAATTAACTCAGGGTATAACTTACAATTGCGGGCGGTTTGGCAAGGTCCTCGTTCCCAAACCGAAGCCTATTATGTTGAAAAAAATTGTCAAATTACTCAAAGCTATCAACCCATCGTAACTCAATCAAGTGCGACGCCCGGTCAGACAGCAGTACAAAATATTGCGGTTGCAAAAGTCAATTGTCAACCCATCAGCGAACTAAAAAGCTATGAATGACGAACACTCTATCTAAAGACTTTTAGATAGAGTTAGGAGGCGGTTGATAAAGGGGAAGAAGTTCATTACCTGAAAAATTAACTATTAGTAACAGAAATGCTATTTTTTCTTCGTGCCAAGGATAGAATATAAATCGTTGAGAGAAATCATCAATGATGATATAGAAGGACGATGAGTTTAAGCACAGTAGAATCGAGGAAAACCAATGGGTTTCAGGCAGCGATCGAAAGTTTGAAGAGAATTTGGGCGATCGCAGTGAATGGGTTTCGGGAAGTCATCCGCGATCGCGTCCTCTATATCATCGGATTTTTTGCGCTGTTAATGGTGGCGGCGTGGCGGCTGTTACCGGAAGTAGCAGCAACCACAGAAGATAAAATTCTCAAAGATGTTGGATTAGCCGCAATGGATGTACTCGGAACCATTGTTGCTGTATTTGTGGGCACTGGGTTAATTAACAAAGAAATCGAAAAGCGCACCATCTTAGTGTTAATTCCCAAACCGCTCAGCCGCATTGAATTTATTCTTGGCAAGCATCTAGGGCTATCAGCCGTTTTAGGCGTCTTGGTGGCAGCCATGACGGCAGTTTATCTTGGCATCCTCAGTTTGAGTCAGATTTCTTACCCGCTACGGAGTATTCTGATTTCAGCGCTGTACCTGTTTTTTAAGCTGTCGTTACTGGCTGCTGCTGCGTTGATGTTTGGCGTTTTTACAAGTTCGCTCCTAGCAACCTTGTTTACATTTGCAGTGTATTTAATGGGGCATTCCAGCCGAGATTTAGTAGAGCTGGGAAAATTAAGTCGGAATGTAGACATCGAACGGATCGCCAATGCTTTATATGTGATATTGCCGGATCTATCTCGGCTAGACCTAAAAAATCAGGCGGTTTATGGTCTTTTACCTTCTTCCGTGGCGCTCCTAACCGACGCTTTGTATGGTTTGGTGTATACCGTCCTTCTCTTAACGATCGCTATCATAATTTTTTCGCGGCGCGAGTTTTAAGCAGAGACAGGTTCCTAGCCTCGCGATACAAACTAGATAGAAGCAGCACGAAAGTAAAGGAAGCGAACTAGCCCCTAATCCTTCGTCTGTTACTCCTTGTTTCTAGATCGTACCTTTGTCTCGTGATACCACAACTGCAACAAGCTCCGTCCCCAGATGTCCTCCGTCTCTTGATTGTGATAGCTTCAAGCGAGGATGTCGGGCTGATTACACATCCACTGCGGGAAGCAGACATCGTTTTTACCTACGAGATTGCCGCTACATCTGCCGCTTGTCGAGAACAATTGCAGCAAAACACCTACGATGCAGTGTTGTCAGTACAGCGGATCGGGGATATTAGCTCAATAGCAGATGGGAAGACGGGCAGGCAGGGAGAACTAGAAAATTCCCCTTCTCACCCCCTGACAGATACCCCAAGCTCCTTAGAAGCATTGGAATTAGTCCAGCAATCGGGGCAGTTTATTCCTTTGATTGCGATCGCGCCGGAAGCTGAAATCGCCGACTCTGTTCGCTCAGAACAGATGAAACATCTGCCAAAGATTTTGATGCGATCGCTCCACGAATTTGAACAACACCGAATCGAGCGCGATCGCCTTGCCCAAATTCAGCAGCAAGCTCAACGAGAGGCAATTATCAACCGCATTGTGCAAGCAATGCGAGAAACGCTGGTTCTCGATGACGTGCTGCAAACCACCGTCAATCTACTCCACGAAGCACTCAACCTCAGTCGGTGTCTAATTTTTCTGCCCGATCCTAATCATCAAATGCAAGCTTGTCTCGTCAGCGAATCTACCCCTCAAAAGCAGAGCTTGATTGGCGTCTATTGCGACTTCTATAAGTATTACCATTCCTCCCTTGCCCAAGGTGAGCCGCTGATACTCAACCAAATTGACGAGCGCATTCCACCCAAACTGCAAGAATTAGCCAGAGAGTATGAAGTTTGCTCCATGATTACAATGCCGATGTTGTATCAGCAATCCTTCGTGGGAGGGATTAGCCTGCATCAATGTGTTCGCGAACGGGAATGGACAGAAGATGAAATTGCTCTGGTAAGTGCGATTGCGAATCAATGCGCGATCGCTATCCACCAAGCGCAGCTATTCGATCAAGTTCAACGACAAGCGACGCGGGAGCGATTGTTAAATAATATCTGTCAGAGCTTAAATTCTAGCCTCGAGCCGCAACATATTTTGCAGGAAATCGTGAATCTGACTGGAGAATTTTTCGGGGTTGACCGAGTCGCTATCTTTGCCTTAGAAGCAGAGGAACTTAAGATTCTCAAAGAATGGCGAGTCAGCGAACAAGTCATTTCTCTTTTGAACCACCGATTCCCTTTATCAGAAAACCGCGATGTATTAGATCCTGGCTCCCCGTCTTCGATTCATCGGGTTTTTCATGCTCCAAAACTCGCAGACATCCCCTCTTCTCCCAACCGCGAAGAGCAAATTCAACAGTTACAAATCCTGTCTATGCTGAGAGTGCCGATTTTTATTCGCGGTCAGCTGTTTGGTGGCGTTTCGTTACAATCTATAACCCGTTACCGGACTTTCACCGAAGACGAAATTCATCTGCTCGAAAGGATTGCTAACCAAGTTGCGATCGCGCTTTACAACGCCCAAAGCTACGAAGCAAGCGAGCAACTCGTCAAAGAACGTACCCAACAATTAGAGCAAGAAAAACAACTTTCAGAAGCCGCGAATCGTGCCAAAAGCGAATTTATCGCTACGATGAGCCACGAACTGCGAACTCCGCTAACTGGTATCTTGGGGTTTTCTCGTCTGCTATTAGAACAAGTTATTGGATTGCTCAACAACAAGCAGCAAGAATATCTCACGTCCATTACATCCTGCGGTGAACAGTTATTGGAACTAATTAACGACCTTTTAGATTTATCTAATATTGAAGCGGGTCGAGAAGAATTTAGCCTAGAAACCCTGTTAGTGGAAGAAGTGTGTCAGGCATCTATTTCAGTCGTGCGCGAACCAGCACAAAATAAAGGATTGCAATTAATTGTAGATATTGACCCAGGCATCACCACCTGCGTAGGCGACCATCGGCGCTTGAAGCAGATTTTAGT
This sequence comes from Coleofasciculus sp. FACHB-1120, assembly GCF_014698845.1. Taxonomy (NCBI): domain Bacteria; kingdom Bacillati; phylum Cyanobacteriota; class Cyanophyceae; order Coleofasciculales; family Coleofasciculaceae; genus Coleofasciculus; species Coleofasciculus sp. FACHB-1120. The sequence goes on from NZ_JACJTV010000001.1 coordinate 508,759, forward strand.
CAATCTGCTCTCTAATGCGGTGAAATTTACACACGTTGGCTCAGTTACGCTAAAAGTAGAAAAAACCGCAGACGCGATCTTATTTTCAGTGATTGACACCGGAATTGGTATCGCCAAAGCCAATCATGCCACCCTTTTTGAACCATTCCTACAGATAGATAGTGGTTTAAATCGTCAATATGAAGGAACGGGTCTCGGCTTAGCTTTATCCCGCAAACTGGCATTCCTTCATGGCGGCAATATCACCGTAGATTCAGAACTTGGACAAGGCAGCTGCTTTACTTTTCACTTACCGATCCAGCCACCAGACGAATTGAATAAAGCTTGAAATTCGTTAGCCTAATAATAAAGGCTACCTCTTCGGCTACCAGTTTAATGCGGGTAGTAGAATCCCACCCCTACCCCTGCCCGTTAACCTACCGTGTACACACAAGTCTTCTAATGTTGTCCCACAACGTTTTGATCCCCCCTACCCCCCTTAAAAAGGGGGGAAATCCAATCAAAGTCCCCCTTTTTTCTAGCGTAGCGGCGCGTTAGCGCGGGGATTTAGGGGGATCGGAGAGCGTTTCGCCTCCTGTACGAGATGTGTGTACACGGTAGCCCCGTTCACAGAGAGGGGAATATGTTTCTCCCTTTCCGTGAAGGTCGAAGGGGCAGGGGGTGAGGTTTGTCCTCTCTTTCTTCGTGTCCGTTGTGATTCGATTAAAAAAAACCATGATAAAGCAGAAACTTGAGCAACTAAAAACCCTCTTTGCAGAAATGGATCGGGCATTAATTGCCTATTCTGGGGGCGTCGATAGTACCTTGGTTGCCAAGATTGCTTACGACGTTTTGGGCGATCGCGCTTTAGCCGTCACCGCCGTTTCTCCTTCCCTCCTCCCAGAAGAACTCGAAGACGCCCAAATCCAAGCAGCAGCGATTGGAATTGCCCATCAAGTGATACAGACGCACGAAATGGACAATCCCAATTACACCTCGAATCCTGTCAACCGCTGCTATTTTTGTAAAAGCGAACTCCACGACAACCTCAAACCCCTGGCACTTCAACTGGGTTATCCCTACGTTGTAGATGGCGTCAACGCTGACGATTTGGGGGATTATCGTCCGGGAATTCAAGCAGCAAAAGAGAGGGGTGCGCGATCGCCTTTAGCAGAATTAGGCATTACCAAAGCTGAAGTCCGCCAACTTTCTCAACACCTCGGACTTTCCTGGTGGGATAAACCCGCCCAACCTTGCCTGAGTTCCCGCTTCCCCTACGGCGAAGAAATCACCGTCAGCAAGCTGCAACGAGTCGGACGCGCCGAAATCTATCTGCGTAAATTAGGGTTAAAAAATCTCCGCGTTCGTTCCGAAGGTGACACCGCCAGAATCGAGTTACCGTCAGAACAAATTAAAGAATTTGTTGTCACCACCGATTTACCCACCCTGGTTTCCGCCTTTCAAGAATTCGGCTTTATTTACGTCACCCTCGATTTAGAAGGCTACCGCAGCGGCAAACTCAATCAGGTGTTACCGCTGGCAGTAAAAGCCTAAAATTCTGGCGTTGTATAAAGTTAAGTTGTACAAAGTTAAATAGATTCTAGGGGATGGGGACGTTTCTACCCCCTCAACGCCGATCGAGATTACGATCCCCCATCCTCTCAAAAGTTGCGATCGCTGCCAGCAACTAAATCAGGTTTTAATACAAATCGATCGACAATAATCACTCATGCCCTAAGATAGTAAGTCTCTCGCAGCATAGGCACGATGCCTAATGGTGCGAACAAATGTTGTGAAAGCTTCGGCTTTGTCTACATCATCTTCGATCGAGAACAAGCGATCGCTCTGGCAAGCGGAATCAGCTTGAATCGGGAAGAATTGTACATCAAAGTCTGACTTCTTAATTGACAACTTAACCAAAAAGTAGGGTACCTGATTGCCGTACCCTTAAAATTAAAATAACGAGGCGAAGTGCGGCGACGATACTACCCGATTATAAGCTTAGGCAAAAAGGCAATTCCAGCCAAACAACGATTCCTCATGAGTTAGCTGTGTGGCAACCAATGGAGGGCAAGGCTAGGGAAATGTATAAACTCTCAGAAATGGTATATGCGACTGTATTTTGGTTAATTTCCGGCTTACTTGTGTGGCTGGTAGTTCTGCCCGCAGCACTCATTACTTTACCCATTATCTTACTGGGAAAAGTAGTCAAACAGCTACTTTTCAAGATACCTCAAAAAAATATAACAGAAACAGAAATCTCATTAGAGAATCACTCCGAACAGAAACCTACGAATGCCGCAGAATCACTTTTGACTTCGTTGCTCATGACAACGCTTGTGGGAGTGCCTGCTCTACTAGCATCAGCCATTTCTTTGCAGCCAATGAGAGTCATTAAAAGAGAGCCAGAACTTGCCCCAAAGCCTCTGCCAAACCCGGAAAACTCGTGGGCAGACAGTGAGGAAACAGGTGAGACTTAAACTAGAAAGGGATCAGTGACATCGCCAGACCAAGAAAAAATGATAGTCATTTTGTAGATTCGGAGGCGTAGCATTTGAGGGACAAAACCCGGCATTTTCTGTAGGGGATGGCACAAACACGCCTTTACTAAAAATCCATTCTATTGAGCAAATTCTGGTGGCTCAAATTCAAATAGCTTGCTTAAGGCACTTTTTCATCTTGGTTGGTTGACTACCGGGCATTCGGTCATTTTACAATCAGCGAAGGAAAGTATGCGATCGCTCGAAACAAATGGGATTAAAACTTGAAAGCGTCATTCTTTGGGGGCGTTCCCTGGCAGAATACATCAAGATGTTCAACTTAACGCCTGACGACCTCCAGTTAAACATTCTAGATTGTGCCGGTGGCCCTGCCAGCTTCAATATTGAGATGACGCGCCTAGGCTACAACGTCATCTCCTGCGATCCGATATATCAGTTTACCAACCACGAAATCGAAGAGCGTATCCAGAAAACTTACCAAAAAGTTATCGAGGGACTCCAAGCCGATCTCGATAGCTACGTTTGGCAGGAGATCCAGTCACCAGAGGATTTGGGGCAAATTCGGATGTCAGCCATGCAGCAATTTTTAGAAGATTTTCCACAAGGAATTCAACAAGGACGCTATTTAACCCCTGAGTTACCTGTTTTACCCTTCAAGACTCGGCAGTTCGATTTAGCCTTATGCAGTCACTTGTTGTTCACCTATTCGGATTTTTTCTCAGAAGACTTTCACCTCGCCTCGATTGTGGAATTGTGCCGCGTTGCTGCTGAGGTACGGATTTTTCCCCTATTAAATATTTCCGGAGAAGTGTCGTCAGTCCTTCAGCCAATGATGAAGGAATTAAAAGCGCAAGGCTACAGTCTAGAAATCAAGCCAGTAGCCTACGAATTCCAAAAAGGCGGTAATCAAATGTTGCAGATAAAGTCAGTCGTGTAAATAGGTACAAGAAGTACTTTTTCCCCATTGTCCATTCCCATATGGGTCGCCTATTCAAAGGGAAATACTATTTCTTCAAAGAAATTTCAAAAAAGATTCAGGGTGTTCTTATTGAAAAGAACACCCTGAATCAGGTTAATTATTTATTTAGCAGCTTTTGATATACCAAATAAAGCTGCTACACCACTATGCAAGCGAGATAATACAAAAAAAACTAACTCTAGCCTGTTAACTTTAGCTCAAACCTAGCTCAGTGAAGCACCACTGCGGTCATAGCTAGAGCGGAAGCTTGGATGTGGCTGTCCTTGAATGTGATTCCAGTATTCAGATGATTCAACATCTAGACCCACTTCAGCAGCAGCGCGACCCAGCATAGATTGCTGACGGTTCTTGATGAGGTGATGATGACGCATCATGAGGGCGCGAGCTTGTTCTTGAGTAGACATACCAGGTTTCTCCGTATTGCTTCAGTGATGTTTGACTGACTTTATTTTCCTTACTTATTCAATATAACAGAAAATTCTGTATCTAAATTTACAAAACGCTTTTAAAAACAAAACTTTACAAAAAACTTTAAGCTTAGGGGCGGCATCTATCCGTTAGAGCGATTCTAAATGAGGAAAATCAAGAGGAGTCAGCGATTCCTATTTTGCATAGGAGATAATAGCCAGAACTCAAAAACTGTAAAATTTGACAAGCGCCCTAAAAAATTAAAGAGTTACATCCTCCAAAAGTGAGATTTAGTAGTTCCCCTTGGCACGCTAAAGGGATCGTGGAATGATGTGAAGTTTGTGCGCCAATCCAAACCCAAAAGAGACAGCTGACCAGGAGATAAAACAATGGCTACCCCCTGTCACATTCTTGTAGAAGACAACCCGGTCATCATCTATGCTTCCCGGAATGGCAGCCCTAAAAAAGTTTTGCCTATCCTCAATCGCTTTCTAGAGAAGTTTTGGCAAGAGAGAGAAACCTGCGGAGAATACTGCGATACGCCTGGGTGCTTAGTGGCTCAGATTCTGGTTCGCTTTGGCTACGAGATATGCGAAGATGATTTTTCTAACCTGCGAGTGGGAGTGAGTTTCGACCCAGCAGTGGAATATCTCTACTGTGTTTCTTTGGATTACAAAGTGAGTATCTGGGTTCCAGAGGTGTCCTACCGCGATAATCCCTCTTTGGGACTGCAAGGCTGTCGCCAGGACTTAGTTTTGAGTACTATCTAAATGCTGCGTGCGCGATCGCACTTTTTGTTTGCATTTTATTTGCGCTCCTCACCCCCATTCCTGACCTAGCTGCACGCCAGACAACAACGAAAACGACTAATCTGTATACAGACGGATAAGACCCATAAACTTAGAATTGTGGGCTTTCTTCAGCCGATTTTGATAAGCAGATAACTATCTAGCCGCCTAAAAGATACACATATTATGTTCGACGCACTTTCTGAACGCTTAGAATCTGCCTGGAAAAGCCTGCGGGGTCAGGACAAAATTTCCCAATCCAACATTCAAGATGCCCTGAAGGAGGTTCGTCGCGCTTTATTAGAGGCGGATGTCAATCTCCAGGTCGTCAAAGATTTTATTGCCGATGTTGAAACCAAGGCACAGGGAGCCGAAGTTGTTTCTGGAGTGCGCCCCGACCAGCAGTTCATCAAAATTGTCTACGATGAGCTAGTCCAGGTGATGGGGGATACCAACGTCCCCCTGGCTTCAGTAGATAAGCCTCCCACGATTGTACTGATGGCTGGGTTGCAGGGAACGGGTAAAACCACAGCCACAGCAAAGCTAGCTTTGTACCTACGCAAGCAAAATCGCAGTACCTTGCTAGTCGCAACTGATATCTATCGCCCAGCCGCCATCGATCAGCTGGTGACGCTAGGGCAGCAAATCGAGGTGCCAGTGTTTGAAATCGGCACCAATGCTAACCCGGTAGAGATTGCACGGCAAGGGGTTGAGCGAGCCAAGGCAGACGGCATCGATACAGTGATTATTGATACCGCCGGACGCCTCCAGATTGACCAGGACATGATGGCGGAATTAGCCCGCATCAAGCAAACCGTCCAGCCGCACGAGACGCTGCTGGTGGTCGATGCCATGACCGGGCAAGAAGCGGCGAACCTCACCCGGACTTTCCACGAACAAATCGGGATCACGGGTGCCATTTTAACGAAGCTGGATGGCGATAGTCGCGGCGGTGCAGCCCTATCAGTGCGACGGATTTCCGGTCAGCCGATTAAATTTGTTGGCGTCGGGGAAAAAGTCGAGGCGCTGCAACCGTTTTATCCAGAGCGCATGGCTTCCCGAATTCTGGGCATGGGAGACGTGATCTCCTTTGTGGAGAAAGCCCAGGAGGAAATAGACCTGGCAGATGCCGAGAAGATGCAGGAAAAAATGCTCTCGGCTAAGTTTGACTTCAGCGATTTTCTCAAGCAGATGCGGCTGCTGAAGAATATGGGTTCGCTGGGGGGCATCCTGAAGATGATTCCAGGGATGAATAAGATTTCCGACGAACAGCTGCGCCAAGGAGAAACCCAGCTAAAGCGGGCTGAGTCGATGATTAATTCCATGACGAAGGAAGAACGCCAAAACCCAGACTTATTGGCGAAGTCTCCTAGCCGCCGTCGCCGGATTGCTCGCGGTGCTGGCTATCAGGAGACAGATGTCAGCAAGCTGGTAACTGATTTCACAAAAATGAGAACCGTCATGCAACAAATGGGTCAGGGCGGTTTCCCCGGTATGCCCGGAATGGGCGGTATGCCCGGAATGGGTGGTGGTAATCGTCCTTCCCAAGCCGGTTGGCGGGGCTATGCCCAAGGAAGCCCCGGCAAGAAAAAGAAAAAGGAGAAAAAGAAGAAAGGCTTCGGCACTCTCTAGCTGGAACCGTGATGGCAATTAGCTTTTAGGTTGGGCAAGTAGAATTTGATGCCAAAAAATGGTACAATCAATGACTCTGCGTCTAAAATCTAAAAGCTAATCGCTAAAGAGCTGATGGCTTAAAATCCAAACAGGAACATTCTTCATCAACATGATCAAACTGCGATTAAAGAGATACGGCAAAAAGCGGGAAGCTAGCTACCGGATTGTGGCAATGCAAAGCACTTCCCGCCGTGATGGGCGTCCTTTGGAAGAACTGGGATTTTACAACCCCAGAACTGATGAAGTTAGACTAAATGAGCCAGCCCTCACCAAGCGCCTCCAACAGGGAGCGCAGCCTACGCCAACGGTGCGCCGGATTCTTCAAAAAGCTAATGTCTTGGAACAAGTCAGTGCCCCAACTACCGCATGAGTCCGAGTTGGATTCCTCAGCTTCAACCAGTCAGCCTATAAGGTCATCCCACGGGAGTTCGCTACCCGATTATGCCGCTCTCGTGAAATTTTTGGTGCAGCCGTTTTTAGAATCACCAAAATTGCTGAGCGTGGACTGCGAAATGTCGCAGGGGAATACTAAAGCATGGGTGCGGCTGGCTTTTGAAGGCGAAGATAAGGGAAGAGTTTTTGGTCGGGGAGGGCGTAATATTCAGGCTATTCGGACGGTGATTGAAGCGGCTGCGAAAGCTGCCAATCAATCTGTGTACCTGGATATCTATGGGAGTTCAGCGCGATCGCTTGAAAGTACGCCGGGAAGTCCAGAAGTTGCGAAAAAAGATCCACCTCGCCGGTCTTCCTCGGTAGCAGCTCCCAAATTCCGCTCCCGTTAAAACTTTAGACGGTTAGCATTGAGGAGGTGATGGATCGCCTCCGATTATGGATATCTCCTAAGTAAATCGCCTGTTATCTTTCGCAAAAGGGGCTATTAACGTGGCATTGGAACTAACCAAAAGCTAGTGTTGATGGTTAACCTCAGCAAAAAAGACAGCGAGTGGCTGCAAGTCCGTTTGGTTGAACACAAGTCGATTAACTCGGCGTGAAGATGCAACCAACTAGAAAATCTAGCGATGCGGAATTTTCTAGGAAGTTCAATCTCGCCAACGGTACGAAAAGCCGAGTATTCGTCGAAAGCGGAAGCCTCCCGTCAGTGCCTATGCTCTCATTGAGGATCTGTAGCCAATTAAATTGGGACGCCTGAGCTGTTATGGCAATGTCTATATATCGGGCGTCTTTTCGCATCATAGGGGCAGATTTTACCAACGATCCCCTCCTCTCACCGACGACTGCTATAAACTCGCCCATAATATTAAGATGACCGAGGCATTTAAAACAATACATCTACCAAGTGCCAATAGCGCGATCGCCTTAGCAGGCGATCGAGAAGAAAACCTCAAAACCCTGGCAAAAACAACTGGCGCGATTCTAGTGTTGCGGGGTCAAGAACTGATGGTTTCTGGGACTCCTAAACAAGTAGACCGCACCAACGATCTGGTGAACGCCCTCAAACCTTTCTGGAAAGACGGGAAGCGGATCTCCAAAGTAGATATCCGCACGGCTTGTCAAGCCCTGGATACGGGACGCCAGGTGGAATGGCAAGCAATGCAAGAGGAAGTTCTTGCCCGAAACCGTCGCGGCGAAGATATTCGAGCCAAAACATTTCCTCAGTGGCAGTATATCCAAGCAGTACGCAGCCACGACCTCACCTTCTGCATTGGCCCAGCAGGCACCGGCAAGACCTACCTAGCAGCCGTTCTGGCAGTTCAGGCGCTGCTGTCCGATCAGTACGAACGACTGATTCTAACCCGTCCAGCAGTGGAAGCTGGGGAAAAATTGGGCTTTTTGCCTGGGGACTTACAGCAGAAAATCGATCCATTTCTGCGCCCCCTTTATGACGCGCTCTATGAATTTATCGATACAGATAAAATTCCTAGTTTGATGGAACGCGGGGTGATTGAAGTCGCTCCCCTGGCTTATATGCGGGGACGAACCCTCAACAACTCCTTTGTAATTGTCGATGAAGCCCAGAACACCACCCCGGCACAGATGAAAATGGTGCTGACTCGCCTGGGGTTTCGTTCTCGCATGGTGGTCACGGGCGATATCACTCAGACCGATTTACCACTTAACCAACAATCTGGGTTAGCCGTTGCCCAAAAAATCCTCCAACGAGTTGAAGGGATTGCCTTCTGCAATCTCTCCAAAACTGATGTTGTCCGCAATCCGTTAGTTGAGCGAATTGTAGCGGCATACGAAAATGATGCGTTATGAGGGATGAGTGAGGAGAACTGTTCGGGTTTTCTAACCAAGAGAATGACGGTTCGCAGACTATTTGAAAATTTGCTTGCAGTTCTCCACCCAAAGCAATCAGGGAAGAGGTTCTCGAATTTGTGTGTCAAGAGTGCCTCAATTGCGCTTGCCCGATGGGGAGTGAATCCCTTTTAGAGGTAAAAAATGAACGATACCACAGTACTATTTCGTCCGGTGGGTCAAAAAGAGCTAGATTTAATCGGAGAAAGCGGCTACGCTGCCTTCCCAGCTCGGCTTCCCTACCAACCGATATTTTATCCAGTGCTAACTGAGGCGTATGCTGTGCAGATTGCTAGAGATTGGAACACGAAAGATGAAGCTTCTGGCTATGTAGGTTATGTCACCCGCTTTTATGTAAAAACGGAATTTCTAGCGCAGTATGACGTGCAGACAGTGGGTAGTTCTCAACACCAAGAGTATTGGATACCGGCGGAGGATTTAGCAGAGTTCAACCGGAATATTGTCGGGAAGATAGAAGCGATCGCTAAATTTCAACCCAAACCAGAAACCGCATCATAAAATGTTTTTTGTCTTAGCAGATACGACCTCGCTTCCCTGCGGCTGAGTGACCAACAGGGTTGTTGCCTACCCATCTTTCATCCACGGGTTCCGAAGCTAGCTGATAACGGCTATCTGAAGAAAGCCGAATTTGCTGAGAGTGGTTATCTAAGCTGGCATGAATTGTAAACATACCGAAAATCAAAACATCTCCAGCTTTGAAATCGGCGGTTAGCCAACGTCCTCCGTATTTTTTCCGCAGAGAAACAGGGTTTTTTGATAACGCCCCATTCCACCACTTTTCGCCAAAGGCATACAATTGGGCAGTCTTTCGGTTGGAACAATAACTATCTACATCCTTTCGCCCATAATTGTTTTTAATCCTTTCCAGCCGATGCGAGTTTTCTAAAATTATCAACCCCCCCATCTCCAGAGACACATCGCCCAAGGGTGTCCAAGTTGTGTAAAGGTCATGAGTTCCCCGCCCCATGTACACGATATCGCAGTGAGCATAAGTACCATGACCGGGGGCAACTGCCCTTAACCAGGTGTAATCGAAAGGTCGGACATCGCCGCCTAAAAAAACTTGATAAAATTCCATCATTCGATCCGAATAAAGCAGTTTTTTAATTGCCTGACTTTGGACTGCTAAATCGGGTCTAAAATGCATTTTCAATCCCGGTTTTGCCACGCATTCTAGAATCGGGTGTCCGGGTTCGAGACAATCTTCTGCGGCTAAGCGTTCGGCAATCTGCTGACGGCTGTGCCAAACCTCTTGGGGATTTAGAAGTGAGGGAAGGTATAAATACCCGTCCTGATACATCCGCTGGCACAGTTTCTCAGGCTGATTGAGTAAATTTGAAGAATCGCTTAAATAACCAAAAGCCTCACTGCTGCAATCGAGTTCGTAACCTAAAGAAGTGAGGATAGTTTTCTCAGGAATCACGAGCATAGCTTACGTATTTAACGTTGTTATTTTCTAGATTGCCCTAAAATTTTTCCTACTAGACAGATAAGTCATGTTCAATCAAGGACAATAATTTTCTCCTTTGAGAGGCTCTTCAACCCAGGTAGGCAGGGTCGTTCATCCAGCATTCATCCAGCGAAATTGTGCGATGAGGCAGGTTCATTGCCATTGCTAGAGTTGTGTTAAACTCTAAACTCCGATCGGGTAAAACCCAGTTGTCAAGCAACCACTAGAACTCTTACCGAGCATGGCAAACTATCAAAAGCTCGGCGCTACAGCGTCTTGTGAGGGCACTTTGCAAGAGCCTCGCTGTGATTAGCATCAACCTCACAGGTAGAACTGCTCGTGGTATAAGGATAGGCAATTCTCTCTGAAATTCTTTTATTACTTGATTGTATATTCATAATACTTGTCCCATAGTGGAAATGTCTAATAGACACGGCAGTTGCTGAGCGAACTCGTCTTTAGCATGATTTTGTCTGTTATCTGCACTCCTCTGAGCTACAACCTTAGACTTTATAAAATTTTTATAAATAAACCTTCTTGCTAGAGCCTAGCCTCTTGCAAAATGTTTAAATGGAATCAAAGAGTTATTTACTCTATCTTTTTCATTTTCAAGATATAAAAATGATGTTTTTATGATCCTTGTAATATGGCAAAGCTACTTCAGCTATTGAGGATTACCATCATCGTGTTGATACTCCTTGTATCCACAACGAGTGTCTATTCTGCTCAACCAGCTTTGGCTCAGCCTCATACTGTTCTGCATCGATTGGCAGAACAACAGGAGTATAGGCTTCCAGAAGCGAATTTGTTTGCTCAAGTTAGCAATATCAACCAGTTCCGGGATGTTTCCCCAAGAAATCGGTATTACAAGGCACTTCAACACTTAGTTGAACGATATGGAATTGATGTCGCCTTGTATAAGTGTCCATTTACCGATGTGAAACTAGCAGATTGCAAGCAGCCTATATTTCGAGGAAACGATCCGTTACTAAGAAGAGATTTTGTCATGTATTTGAATGATGCACTTGACAGCTTCAACAATATTCCTGCTGCTGGTGGTGGTGATGTCATTTTCTCTAGGAACGATGTAGAGGTAGTAGCTTCCCAGTGGAATGATGAAAGTCGTTCGATCGAGCAAGAACTCACCCAAATAGAAGCTCGGTTAAATTTATTAGAACGAAGAGTTTATGGGGACTAACCATGAGAAAACGAATTCAAAAGTTCTTTGTTCAATTTACCGTCTTTGTGTTGGTCATTCTGGCAGTATCTCAAATAGCACTATCCTCAGATGTAACGCCACTTCAAGATATAGGAGATATATCTCGAAATGATATCGAGTTTGAAGCTTTGCGATCGGTTGTTGAACGTTATGGGATTAATGTGGCGCTTCCCGATCGCACCTTTCGCGGCAAACAAGTCCTAACAAGAGGAGATTTTGTCATTTATTTGAATGATACGTTGATGCTAATAAAGTCACTGTTATTAGCTTCTACGGCGGATCAACCCGATTTGATCAATTTAAATAACGACCTGGAATTAGTATCTACACAATTAGATACTAGCAATCAGGCGATCGCAACACGAATAGAGCGGATCAAAACTCGTCTGTTTAACTTGGAGTCCAAAGCCATAAATTCAAAGGCGTTGGAAGATGGGCAAGACTACACGAAAAATCAGATAATCCCCGAAGTTAATCCCATCAAATATAAATATCAATATATTAGTCAACTTTCCACTCTTCTCCGAGCTGAAGTGAAAGATATCACTCCTAACGATCCGTATTATGAAGCACTGGGGAGTGTTTTAGAAAACCATGAAATTAATGTCCTTCTACCAGATTCAACTTTCAAAGGAAAAGAACCCTTAACGAGAGGGGATTTCGCCATTTACTTAAGTGATGCGCTTGCTCGCTTAGAGGAACTTAAGGAGGCTGCCGATCCAATTCGGACTAGCCAAGAAAGATTGAGTCAAATCCAAAATAAATTAAGTGTCAATCGTCGTTCTAAGCAAAAGGAATTAGAGAGCATCAAAAAGCGATTAAATGTCTTAGAAAATAAAATTATCGGTTTTAATTAATCAGATAATAGCCTATTAGCGCTATAACTATGAAATTTTTGATTATCAGTTTTTTTCCTCTGTATATATTTTTATTCTCTTCTCAGCAATGGTTGGCGGCTTTTCCAACTACCGCGCAATCATATAACATGAAAAGCAAAAGCCTAGGAATTAGAAGTTATGAAGCAGAAAAACTCCTCAAGCTTGGGATTGAATACCATCGAAATGAACAGAGAGAAGAAGCGTTAAAAAAATATCAACAGGCTTTGGAAATTTATCGAGAGATTCGCGATCGCAAAGGCGAAGCTAGTGCCCTACATCTGATTGCTGCGATTCATAATACGCTAGCTAACTATCCAGAAGCCATTCAATCTTATCAACAAGCCCTGCAACTATACCGCGACATACAGAATAAAAAGGGTGAAGCCAGTGTTCTTAACAGTTTAGGCAGCGTTCACCAACAACAGGGAAAATTTTCTGATGCTTCAGCGTTCTATCAGCAAGCTGTGGAAATGCTTAAGAAGGCAGGCGATCGCCCTGGAGAAACAGATACTTTAAATAATATTGGCTCACTCTATTATTCTCAAGGACAGTATGCTCAAGCATTAAATTCTTATCAACAGAGCCTCAGCATTTCTGAAAGATTAAATGATGATCAACGCCTTGGCTCAATCCTAAATAATATTGGTTTAGTGTATAGTGCGCTAGGTCAACATTCCGAAGCCTTAAACTTTTATCAACGTGGATTACAAATACAAAAATCGATTGGAAATCTTCAGGGATTAGGAACGACGCTGCATAACATTGGTTTTACTTATGCTCAGATTGGGCAGACTCTCAAAGCCATTAGTTTTTATCAGCAAGCGTTAGCCGTGCGAAAGTTTGTGGGAGACAAGTCAGGGGAAGCAAAAACTCTAAATAATTTGGGGTTTTCTCATGAAAAATTAGGACGGATTTCTCAGGCACTCAAATCTCTGGAGCAAGCTTTAGCAATTTTTCGAGCGATTCAAGACAAGGTCGGAGAAGGAAATACGCTCGACAGCATTGGAACCTTATATAGGAATCGGGACGAGTACACCAAAGCCTTCACGTTTTATCAGCAAAGTTTAGTAATTTGGCAAGCGATCGCTGCTCCGGCAAGCGAACGGATCACGCTGAGCAACATTGGCAAGCTTTTGGAAAAGCAGAAAAAATCAGAACTCGCAATTGTGTTCTATAAACAAGCGATTAATGTAACAGAAGAAATTCGGCAAACTTTGAAAGTCTTGCCCAGAGATTTTCAAGAATCTTACACAGAAACTGTGGGAGAAACTTATCGATCGCTTGCGGATCTGTTGCTTAGGCAAGACCGAATATTAGAAGCGCAACAGGTTCTGGATCTCCTGAAAGTACAAGAACTGGATGATTACCTGCGAAACGTGCGGGGCAATCCGCAGACGGCGCAAGGAATCGAAGTCCTCAATCCCGAAGCAGAAATCTTGAGAAAGTATAGTATCCTGCAAGAATCTGCTGTCAAACTCGGTCAGGAACTCGCCCAGTTGCGGGAAGTACCGGAAACTAAGCGTACCGAACAACAACAGCAACGAATTGCCCAACTGGTGCAATTAGAAATAGAACTGAACCAGCAATTCAACCAGTTTCTGAATCGTTCTGATGTGCTGGTACTGGTGGAACAACTCAGTCGTGCCGTCCGACGCCAGAACATCAACCTGGAAGACCTGAATGCTTTGCGGGATACGTTGCGAAAATACCGGGCAGTGCTGCTTTATCCGCTGATTCTGGATGATCGTATCGAACTCATCCTCACTACTTCCGATTCGCCACCTCTTCGCCGTACCGTCGATGTTAAACGCGAAGACCTCAACAAAGCAGTTTTAGAATTTCGTCAGATACTACAAAACCCTAGTAAGCCCAAGCGATCGCAAGAGGTGGCTCAAATGCTTTATACCTGGCTAATCAAACCTCTAGAAGCCGAGTTGAAGCAGGCAAATGTTCGAACAATCATCTATGCTCCCGATGGGCAACTGCGATATATCCCGCTAGCTGCATTGTATGACGGTCAACGCTGGTTGGTGCAGCGGTACCAAGTCAATAATATTACCGCTCGTTCCCTGACTGATTTCTCAACTCCACCGGCATCTCAGGAGCGTTTGTTGGCAGGAGCTTTTGTGCAAGGTACCTACAACTTTCAAGTTGGAGATCGGCAATTTGTCTTTAATGGGTTACAGTTTGCAGGCGAGGAAGTAGACGGTTTGGCAGCAACCATTCCCAATACAACCAAGCTAATTGACAAAGCCTTTGGTCGGGAAGCGGTCTTACCAAAGCTGAACGACTACAGCATTATCCACTTTGCAACCCATGCGGCATTTCTAACTGGGCAGCCAGAAGAATCTTTCATTCTTTTTGGGAATGGAGATCGCGCAACGTTGCGGGACGTAGAAAATTGGTCTTTGCAAAATGTGGATTTGGTCGTATTGAGTGCTTGTGAGACCGGCTTAGGTGGACTGGGCAACGGAGAAGAGATTCTGGGGCTGGGCTACCAGTTTCAGCGGGCAGGAGCGAGAGCAGCGATCGCTTCCCTCTGGGCGGTCAACGATAATAGCACCCAGGTTTTCATGACAGCATTTTATCAAGCCTTGAAAACTCCTGGAGTAACGAAAGCGGAAGCACTACGGCAAGCGCAAGTTGCCTTAATCGGAGAAGAAGAAACGACCTCAGCAGCATCTCGTGGCATTGAAGTAGTTACTAACACAGAAACGCTGTCCCGTCCAACCAACACTCCGTTTGCTCATCCCTACTACTGGGCACCCTTCATCCTAATTGGCAATGGTTTATAGGGGATTGGGCACTGCACCTGTAGCATCGTCCGATTCTACTAGCTGAAATCTTGTGGTTGCGGAGGCTTAAGCGGTTCAAGAATTAAAAGACCACTACCTGTTGCCGCAATGATGTGAGATCACCACGTCTGATAACCCGCTCCCTAACTGGATTGCCTTGCTATGCTGTAAGGTAGTTGCCCTGCGCTTGAATCGCCCACTCACTAGAACCATGACCCAGCAACCTAAACGCATATGTATCCTCGGTGGCGGCTTTGGCGGTCTCTACACTGCCCTGCGCTTGAGCCAGTTGCCTTGGGAAAAATCGGAACGTCCGGAAATTGTCTTGGTGGATCGAGATGACCGCTTTTTGTTCACGCCGCTGCTGTATGAACTACTCACCGGGGAACTGCAAACTTGGGAAATTGCCCCACCGTTTCAAGAGATTTTAGCGAACACGGGTGTGCGCTTCTGCCAGGGCGTTGTGGCTGGAATAGATATCCAGGAAAAACTTGTACATTTGCATGATGGCCCTGCCTTCTCCTACGATCGCTTGGTGTTAGCTTTGGGTGGAGAGACGCCCCTAGATATGGTGCCAGGGGCAGCTGAATATGCGTTTCCTTTCCGAACGATTGCTCACGCCTACCGCTTGGAAGAACGGCTGAGAATTTTGGAAGAGTCGGAAACGGATAAAATTCGCATCGCCATTGTGGGAGGCGGTTACTGTGGGGTTGAATTGGCTTGCAAGTTGGCGGATCGCCTTGGCGAACGAGGTCGCATCCGGTTAATTGAACAAGCTGATATGATTCTCCGGACATCGCCAGATTTTAACCGGGAAGCGGCGCGAAAAGCTTTGGAAGAAAGGGGCGTGTGGATTGATTTGGACACGGCAGTAGAGTCGATGTCACCGACTACGATCTCGCTAGTGTACAAAGCACAGGTAGACCAAATCCCAGTGGATTTGGTGCTGTGGACGGTGGGAACGCAAGTAGCAGAGGCAGTGCGATCGCTCGAACTCAAACACAATCAACGCGGTCAAATTACCACTACGCCGACTCTACAAGTGGTTGACCATCCAGAAATCTTTGCCCTTGGCGACCTTTCGGACGCTCACGATGCTGACGGTCAGCAAATACCGGCAACTGCCCAGTCTGCCTTCCAGCAATCAGATTATACTGCCTGGAATATCTGGGCATCGCTGACCGGGCGTCCTTTGCTTCCCTTCCGCTATCAAAGTTTTGGTGAACTGATGACCTTGGGGACGGATAACGCCACTTTCACTGGCATGGGAGTAAAGGTGGATGGTTCTCTTGCTTACCTGTTCCGGCGTCTAGCGTATCTGTATCGGATGCCAACGCTCAATCATCAGTTGAAAGTCGGATTTAATTGGATTGCCCAACCTTTGTTGGAAATGTTCTCCAAGTAATCTGGAATTCGGGGTCATCCCCTTGAAGTCAAAGATGGGCAATGCCCACTTATACAGTTTCACTATATTTATCTCTTAGATTCTCATGTAAGGGCGCGAGGCTTTGTCTCGTGCCCTTACGTTTAGGGAGGAATTGACGCTCCCACGGCTTTAAGGAAGTAGAGCCGTGGGAGCGTCAATACTGAGATAGGATTTATGACATGATGATGAATCTAGCCGGTGGTTTTATTGGGTTTGCGATCTTGAGATGGAACGCTAAAGTAGCATGAAGCGCCCCAAAGTTATTTTTCTTGATGCCGTGGGCACCATGTTTGGTGTCAGGGGTAGTGTAGGAGAGGCGTATAGCGCGATCGCTAGTCGGTTTGGCGTCCAAGTCTCCGCTGAGGTGGTGAATCCAGCCTTTTACCAAAGCTTTAAAGCCGCACCGCCGCCAGTTTTTATCGGTGCAGAATCCCAAGAAATACCGGATCGGGAATTTGAGTGGTGGAAAGCGATCGCGCTTTCTACATTTGGACAAGTTGGCGTCTTGCCGCAATTTTCAGACTTTTCCAATTTTTTTGACGAACTCTACGCCTACTTCTCCACCGCGGAACCTTGGTTTGTTTATCCCGATGTTCTTACAGCTTTGGAAAAATGGCGGGAAATGGAAATTGAGCTGGGTGTATTGTCAAATTTCGATTCGCGTATCTATTCGGTTTTGCAATCCCTGAATTTAATCGAATTTTTTACCTCTGTCACCATTTCCTCGGAAATTGGTGCTGCCAAACCCAATCCCAAAATTTTTGCCGCTGCGTTGGAGAAACATAACTGTTCGCCTGAGGAAGCATGGCACATTGGCGACAGTCATAAAGAGGACTATCAAGGAGCAAAAGCAGCGGGACTCAAGGGCATTTTTTTAAAGCGCACTGAGTAGAGGGTTGGGACATGATGTAACAGTGTAGTTGTGGCAGCGAAAAGCCACGTATAGCGCGATACGGTCAGCGATCGTTTTTCTCAAGTGCTACTGCCTGTAGTTTCACCATCGTGACTCAAGAGCAACTGTGCTAATCGAGCCATGCTACTGCATCATTTCTACTTGCTTGGAGCGATCGCGTAACTCGTCAACAAGGAGTCATAGATGTCTTTTCTACCTTATGAAAATTTCACTATTACAACTAATCTAGATGCAGAGCAAGTCAAGAGAATATTGGCTGATGTCATTGAACCGCCTAAGACGTTTAGAAATTCTTGGTCTTCGGCATCAAGATCGCATAAACCCTATGAAGGTAAAATTTATGATCATAGTTTCCAAATATCTAGAATTATCTATACCCGAAATTCATTTTTACCAATTATTAAAGGCAAAATTTCCCCTCAAGTTATTGGTTGCTCAATCAATATAACTATGAAATTGCATATTCTTGTATTAATATTTATGGGCTACTGGTTGAGTATGACTGGCAGCATCGGAGTAGGATTTCTATTGGCATTGCTATCAGATAATCGAATGGGCATAGCTGGTTTGATGCCCCTTGGGATGTTTGTATTTGGTTGTCTTTTATGCATAATTCCTTTTAAAATTGAAGCCAAAAAATCTAAGGAGTTTTTATACAAGCTGTTCAGTGCTTAGTTTTCATAAAAATCACACGACAAAAGCATCTAAGAAAAATCCTTCGCTCCATTTGACTAGGAAGAAAGAGCATCGACCAACATTCAAGCAGTTTGATGGGAGCGATCGCGCTAATTTTGTAGCCTGACTAATACTTGAGTCTCTTAATTTTTTGCAGGTGTTGCTTGGATGGCGCAAGGCTGACTGTTGCACTGTTGGATGTAAAGCTGATCCACATAAGGTTTCTGCCACCTTAAAGGAATCTCTAGTAAATCTCGCGTACCAGTCATGCCTTGTCCCACAAATAGTAAGAGTGCAATGCAGCTCAAAATGATGTGAACGTTGCGCCAACGATTTAGCCGATCTTTGTAGATATCTTCAATAATTGCTAACGAAAATATCATTAACATTGCCGCTGCGATGCCGATGTAGTAGTGAGACACCAACCACTCATTGTCCCGGCGATAAACGCCTTCTTGGAAGCCGAGAATCATTAAACCTGCGCCGGTTAAGGTTGCAAAAACGCCGCGCCAGAGCCGTTGTTTGGCTTTGCAGAGCAATACTAAGGAGACAATGGTAGCCGCAAACATTAGGAGGATAAAGACAACTTGAAAAGGTTTCTGGCTCCAGATTTGCTTGCTCAAAATATGCTCAAAAATCGGGTACGCAAGCCCGATGAGGCTAACTCCGACAATAGCACCAGAGAGCCATTTGCCTAATTGGACGTGTTCTTGCCCGACTACTGGCGGAATTTTACTTTTGCCTGCTAAATTTTGCAAGCGGCGTTGGCGAGTCTGCCAAGCGCGGTTGACGACGATGCCAATTAGAGGGAACACAACTGCAATTGCGATCGCGGGATGAATTAAAGCCGCCAAATCTGCAATTTCCATAACAACCTAAGTATGCGTTGATTTTTTAGCTACTGAAAGGAGCAAAGCCAAAGGTGGCATTGAATTGGCGACACCAAATCGCCACTGAGCCAAACTCTGCTGGATTGACGCTAGCAGGAATCGCATAGCGTTGAGTACCACTTATTTTTTGTAAGCGACCGATACTTACATAATCTTTTTCTTTAATGCCATTGATTGGCGGCTTTTCCGAACGATACAGGATGACGAATAAATCCGGGCCATTGTCAGTTTTGAAAGCTTGATCAAACTCCAGATAGCGTTTTCCATTTTCTGTAACCAAGCGCACAGTTCCCTGGGTGGGATGTTCTCCTCTCTGAAAGGTTCCAGACTGTGTAAGCGTCTGCGCTACCGATGTAGCAGATGGGTTTGTCAATGGCGCAGTCTGAACATTTGGCTGATTGGAGTTGGCTTCTTTGGTACAGCCTACGCTCAAAAGTGTTACTACACAAATTACTGCTAAATAATTCATTTTCATAGAAGTTGTCCTCAAAATCATCTCTACTGACACTTTAAAAGACGGTGGCAGCAAAAAAATGAGTTTTACCTGAGAAACAGATTGGAAATGGATGATAGCTTTTTAGACAAGTTTTTAGATTAATATACTGTCGTTTCAACTTCCTGTCAGTTTCTATTTCTTTCAGTAAATTCTCATTTTTATAGTTTGTAAGTAGAGTAGATTATGGTCAGGCTTGTAATCATTGCCGTTGATTGCTATTGAGCTACTGCTTCTTGGGCGATTTTGGCAACTACTAACATCTACAATAAAAACTTATAAATTCAATCAAGGAGATGTAGTTAAATTTTATGTTTATTGGCAAGCTTGCCTATATCCTGTATTATCTTATGAATCTATTATCCGGGTTAGTACGCAATTCTAAAACGAAATTTTAGTATCAATTGTAAGAAAATTAGCAATTAATTGATTAGCAAGTAACTTCAGTTTTAGGAAAGTAACAGAGATGACGACTTCACAAATTGAAAATCCAATCTCAAAGCGTCAAGTCCTAAGAAGGATTTTCCGCCTTCAGATGGCAACGCTGATCATGCTGGGGATTGTTGTCTTCGCTGCTGCGATCGCTACTGCATGGTTTGCGGGTGAAGGGAAAATTAGCCAGCTATTTGCCGAACTGAATATTTTACAAGAAAATCCACCCATGTGGCTGCAAGCGCCAATGAAGAGTGAATACTTGCTAGTTCCTACGGTTGCTTTGCTAGCGATTGTTTTGGTAGTGATGAAGATTTCCCCAAAGACCGATGCTTGGTCTCGGTTTTTTGTCGTGGGGATTTTGCTAGGGTTAACGGGTCGCTATATTGTATGGCGATCGCTTTCAACTCTGAATGTTGCTGACCCTCTGAATGGCGTCTTCAGCCTGGGGTTATTTTTTATGGAAATGTTGATGTTGAGTAGTAGTACGATTCAGCTTTTTTTGATGCTGAACGTAAAGGAGCGACATCGGGAAGCTGACCAGATGGCGAAAAGTGTGATTGATGGTAGCTTTATGCCAACCGTCGATATTTTTATTCCAACTTATAATGAGCCTGTATTTATTCTTGAACGCACAATCATTGGTTGTCAAGCTTTAGATTATCCTAATAAGACAATTTATTTACTGGATGATACGAAACGTCCAGAAATGCGAAAATTGGCTGAGAATTTAGGTTGCGAGTATAAAACGAGGCGAGATAATAGCCATGCAAAAGCCGGGAATTTAAATCATACGTTTCCTCAAACAAAGGGAGAGTTGATTGTTGTATTTGATGCAGATTTTATTCCGACTAAAAACTTTCTCACCCGTACTGTAGGTTTTTTTCAAGATGAAACCGTTGCCCTAGTACAGACTCCTCAAAGCTTTTATAACTCCGATCCGATTGCCCATAATTTAGGATTGGAAAATGTCCTAACGCCCGAAGAAGAAGTGTTTTACCGGCAAATTCAACCCATTCGGGATGCAGCTGATAGCGTTATTTGTTCTGGAACTTCTTTCATTGTTAGGCGCAGCGCTTTAGAAGCAGCAGGTGGATTTGCCATAGATTCCTTGAGTGAAGATTACTTCACGGGCATTTGTTTATCTGCCAAAGGCTACCGATTAATTTACCTAGATGAAAAGTTAAGTGCTGGATTAGCCGCAGAAAATATTGCCGCTCATGCTACTCAGCGGCTACGGTGGGCACAAGGAACTTTACAAGCTTTCTTTATTAAGGCGAATCCGTTAACGATTCCAGGACTGAGTCCTCTGCAAAGACTGGCTCATTTAGAAGGATTATTGCATTGGTTTACCAGTTTGGCGCGGGTTTATTTTTTACTAATGCCGTTAACTTATTCGTTTCTCGGCGTTATTCCCATTCGAGCAATGACTGGTGAATTATTGTATTATCTTCTCCCTTACTATGTCGTGCAACTCTCTGTTTTTTCCTGGTTAAATTATCGTTCGCGTTCAGCTTTGCTGTCGGATATTTACACGTTGGTGCTTTGCGTTCCTCTAGCGCTAACTGTACTTCAAGTAATGCTGAATCCTTTTTCTAAAGGGTTTAAGGTAACGCCCAAGGGAATATCACGCGATCGCTTTGCTTTCAACTGGAATTTAGCATGGCCTTTGATTATTTTATTTATCGCAAGTGCTGTGAGCTTGTGGCGGAATTTAGGAATGAGCATAATGGCGGGGGGTTGGCAAGCGGCGGAAGCTTACGAATCAACTGAAGTATATAAAGGTCTCGGCTTAGGTTGGATTTGGAGCGGTTATAACTTGTTAATGATTGGCATTGCGTTGTTAATTTTATTAGATGTCCCCAAACCAGATATTTATGAATGGTTTGATTTACGGAGGGTGATCCGGCTGAATGTTGCTGGGCAGAATTTTTGGGGCATTACTACGATGATTTCGGAAGCAGGCGCTCAAATTGCCTTGACCCACGGAGGAATACCGAATGATACCAGTGAAATGTTGCCGGTATCATTAGAAATTATGGAAGAACAATTAGAATTGCAAGGCAAAATTACCCATACCGGATTTAGATGTGAGTATCCAACCGTGCGGGTGACTTTTGAGAAATTGAACCTCAAGCAATATCGGTGTCTGGTAGAAATGCTATTTTGTCGCCCAGGTCAGTGGAAGCGCCGAGAGACTCCTGGAGAATTTGGTTCTTTGTTGCTGATTTTCAAGATTTTACTTCGTCCACGAGTTTTGTTTGATAGGGAGGGAGAAGTAAAAGCGATCGCTGTTTCCAAAATTTAAAGCTTTGCTATTTTCAGAAGCTAGAGATGGTGCCCCATACACTCTCTCACTTTGGAAATTTTTCTGTTTCTCTACTTGCTCTGCCAGCTTGTCTGAAGGACTCAATAAAAATACACTAGAGATGGATTAATCGCGTCTCTATTCTCATCAAAAATCTTGGGCATATTCCTCTGCCTATTTTGGTTAAAAAGGGGAGGTGCGTCCGGGAGCGAAAAGGGCAATTGCCTTACCTAAATAATGATAGGAGTAATAGAATATGTCGATGGAACATAAGGCGTTTGTATTTGACTATGATAGTTTCATATACGAATTGAGTAATATTCTAAGAAACGCCCTGCTGACCAATAATAATGAAAAGCTAGTGAGCTTTATTAAGCAAAATATAAATTCCCTAAAAGACCCCTATGAGGGTGAAGCTCTAAATACTTCGTGGGAAACTATGGTAGAACCGAAAGACCCTCACCAGTATGGCGACTTTGCACTCATGAAGTTCTACGACCCTCAAGATGACATTGGTCTTGGAGCAATGTGGGAATGGGAAAATATTCAAAAAATTTTCAAAAAAGAATGCGGAAAAAATTCTGTCATTTTAGGTACTCCTTTTGGCTCTAAAGATAATTATTTTGATCCTGGAAAAATGGGGTCGTATTTCCAATCAAAAAGCTAAGTTCAAGACAACTTACAATTGCTAACAGAGATGCTTTACCTGAGGTCGGATATTTTTGATGAATTGAATGAGGCGTTTAAAATGATTAAGAAAGCTGCGGAGTCAGAAAAAGGTCTTTACGTAACATTCTGATATGGCCTACCAATCAGTTACTGGGAAGATGAAAGAAAAATTGTTATTAAGTAACTGTACAGAATTAATTCCCCAAGCAGACGCGATCGCTAATTGAGAAGCATTCCACAAGAGAGATTAAACATGACAGTAAATATGCGATCGCACAGGTCGTCCTTACTGAATTGAGAGCGATCGCTCTCGACGCCACCTAGTCTAAAAACTGTACGCTCTAAAAACTGTACATTCTAAAAACTGTACGCAGTATTTGACAGCCTTACCCTCTGCTCTGGCGAAGTCGTCCGAGATTTCACTCTTTCACTGTCTTGTTGCCGAGTTAACTTTTCCAGTTTCAGGTCGCCATATCTAGCATAAAGTTGTTTGATCTCTTCCTTCATCTGGTCGCATTCGGTCTGTAGCCGCTGATTTTGATGGCGCATCTGTTGAATCTTCTCCTGATGTTCCTGACCAGCTATCCGGTAAGTTTGGTGAGAGTTCGCCAGTTCATCCTGTAGCTTCTGAATTTCCTGTTTCAGCTGCTTTAATTCCTGGGATTCAACTGGCTTTGTTATATAAACTTTTTTTGGAGCCTTTTGTTGACTAGAAGCACTCTTGTTTTTCTCAAGTTCTAGGCGAGACTTCGCCAGTTCATCCTGTAGCTTCTGAACTTCCTGTTTCAGCTGATGTACTTCCTGAGATTCACCCGGACAATTTAAATGAACTTCTTGTATATAACTTTGTATAGTAGAAGGACAATTATTTTCGGCAGTTTGTAGAAATTGCAATCCGATTTCTCTGAGCCGCGCCAACGTTAAATCTTGACTAAGCCCGATGTAGCATTGGCAGAGTTCCCCATTTATTTTCTTGCAAGCGTACCAAAAATCTCCATCATTTTTAGTTTCTTTGCTAGCGATGAAATCAGATGTACGTTGATCGACTGGCTTAAAATTAAAGGACTTAGAACTTGGTAAATTAAGCCATTGGAACCATTGCTCAGAATCCAGATGGATGTCTTCTAGTCGTTCACCCCGTCGGGGATCTTCTACCCAAAATTCTAATGTTGCTCTCTCGGTAAATGACCAAACTTTTGGTGTCTTAGCCGCCATAATATAAGTTACACAGATAAGTTATTCACAAAATTAACAAGTTTCAGCATTTTCGCCAGTATTCCATGTAACTTTTTTTTCAGTAAACTCCATAATTTTACGGTGGCTCTTTACCAATAAACGCATAATTACGGAACATCTTCCATGCCTCTCCCTTGTTTTATAAGTAAATATACCAAGGATTTTTCACTGGTGAAGGTTTTTAGACATCAGGTTTATTAAATCTTTAAAATATTCAGGATTACTGTTGACACAATCTTCATAGTCAGGGGCAGGCTGCAAGTTATTGAGGGGAAGCAGCTGCGTCTAGGCTTGCTGGTACGTAAGTCAAAAAGAGAATTTCTCTTTTTCGAGGAGAGAGGTGAACCTGCATGGCTGAGAGATAGGTGAGAACTCTTTCCCTGTCGGTTGAGGTTAGGTTGAAATGTGTGAAACCTAACCGCAGGTAGTATTTCATTAGCTTGGCAGCGTGGAACCTAACCTACGGCTGCTAGGCTATACGCGCTTGACTCTAGAGTGCAAGCGTGGGGTGTAAAGCGGAATTTTCTAAAAGCATCGGGCAGGATTTTGATTAGGGCAAGTTGCACATTGCGTCAGTTCACCTAAAAAATGTAGCTGAATCTCTAGATTAAATTTTTAGTGTTTTCTGCTGGATTGAAAATTACCAAATTCCAGCTTTTTTGCCTTAAGGAGGACTTTCTATCCTTAAAAATCAATCCAACTGTTTAAACGATTTAAATTTCATCCTAAAGATAGGTGAATAAAAACCTTACTAGCTGCAACTGTGTGAAAAGTTCCAAAAATTTAGTCACGGATTGATTCCAGCTCCTTCTCTAGAATGAGACTCGATGGTAATGCTCCCACAATGAAAGAGGAAGATAAAACTAAAAGTGAACTCATCGCTGAATTAGTAGCGCTCCGCCAACGAGTTGCCGAGTTAGAGAAACAAGAAAATCAATATCAGCAGTCAGAGGAGGCTCTGCGGTTAAACGAAGAGCGCTTCCTGATGTTGCTGGAAAACATGAAAGACTATGCAATTTTTTTCCTGGATCTGGAAGGATGTGTTATCAAGTGGGGGGCAGGGGCAGAAAGAATATTAGGCTATCAGGAAGCAGAGATTCTGGGCAAATCTGGCTCCATAATTTTTACACCTGAAGATCGCGATCGCGGCGATGACGAGAAAGAACTGGGAAAGGCATTGAGGGAAGGGCGAGCTGAGAACGAACGCTGGCACGTCCGTAAGGATGGTAGTCGTTTCTGGGGCAGTGGTATTGTCACTTCTTTACGAGATGAGAACGGACAGCTGCAAGGGTTGGCTAAAATCATGCGCGACTTCACGGATCGCAAGCAAGCTGAAGAGGAACGGACTCGGTTACTTGCCCGCGAACAGGAGGCACGCACCCAGGCTGAATCAGCTAACCGGATGAAAGACGAGTTCCTGGCGACCCTTTCTCACGAACTGCGATCGCCCCTCAATGCCATGCTAGGGTGGACGAGTCTTCTCCGTACCCGAAAATTTGACGCGGCGACGACCGCTCGTGCTATTGAAACGATTGAGCGAAATGCCAAGGCGCAAGCACGCTTGATTGAGGATCTTCTAGATGTTTCGCGGATTATTCGGGGTCAACTCCGCCTCACGGTTTGCCCCCTGGAACTGATTCCAGTCATTGAGTCAGCTATTAATACGGTACGTCCAGCAGCAGATGCCAAGAAGGTAGTGCTAAACAAGTAATGATAGAGAAGAAGAGCTTCATACTGATGTTTTCCTCTTATGCCTGTTTGTCCCATTTGTGCATCTTCTCAAACAGTCAAGAATGGTC